>JAJDZI010000007.1 GCA_022824735.1 Nitrospirales bacterium | reverse complement strand
CATGGCCCTGTTTCTGCCTCCTCAGCGTTCCCAGCCGAATAGCGTCTTCATGGGTATTCCCTGCACGAGGTTCGACAATTGCGGCCAAAAATGGTGGCTCTATATTACCTTGCTTGAGTTCGAATTCTTGTTTCTTTGTACGTATGCGGCTTTCGACTTGTTTGTTTCCAGAGCCTCTATAGTGAAACACAAGCGAACGGTGGCCAAGAAGGTCTGCCACAGGATCACTATCGGGACCATCTATAGGAAACTCAATAGTACCTTGTTCTTGCCGCTCCGAGGTAATGTCTAGGGTCAAGGGGCTGTGTACTATATCATGCCCGGTGATTTGCACAGGATTGCTCGTGTTGAGTGCGGAGAACATCGGCTTCCAAAAGGTCTGACCAGTCTTTTGGTTCATTGGGACACCTTGGTCTGGGCCACGAATGACATAGGTATTCAGGGCCATTTCGGCATTTCCAGCTCCAGCTAGCAGAAAGATCGCTTCGAGCAATGTCGTCTTGCCGGAGTTGTTTCTGCCGACTATGAGGTTAATGCGGTCCAAGCGGTTCATTTCTAATTCGTTAAATATGCGATAATTGTTTATGTTGAGGCTCATTAACATCGTTATCACTCCTTGCTAATATATCGACCAGATTGTCATGGGATTTAGCCTGCTCCCTTGACACGATTGTATTGCAATCTTACCTCGCCAGGCGTCTCTTTTGAAACCGTTTCCTGACAACACCGACCCTGTACGGAATTGGTTCTCTCTTTTCCCCGCTGTTAATTTCTCTACGCTCGTTTATAATTTGACGTGATGAACGGTCAAAGGACGTGTCAGGCCTGCGGGCATGAATCGGCTGCGGAGGCCCGATTTTGCACCAGTTGTGGGAAGCGGCTGGTTCAGGAGTCGCAGACTGAGGCTCGGGCTAAGGAGATCCTTGATCTTCGGATCTTGTACGCCATGGCGGGGTTGTTGGTGTTGGCCGTGCTGTTTCCGCCATGGGAGTCGCCGCCTGGTTCTCCTCCTGCCTACTTGGGCATGCATTTTATTCTGTCTCCCCCGGAGCCGGAGGCTGTGGTGAGTCGCATCCTCCAGACCGTGGAACTGGTGACGATCGCTATTGGCGGGATGTATTTGGCTTGGGTGTTTCGGGAGAAGGCCTAACGAGGTCCCCCTTACCCCGGCCCTCTCCCTCGTGGGGGCGAGGGTGAAAAGCGCCATGAGATGGCGCGGCTACGCATGCAAAAAGAAAACCCCTGGATCCTCGATTACAAACAGCCTGTCCTTGACGTTAGTAATCGAGGATCCAGGATGACAGAGGGGGAGAGTCGGAGATGACGGAGAAGGAATTGTCAATGAATTAGCGAACACATACAAGGATGACAGAGGGGAGAATCAGAGATGACAGAAGGAATGGGCTACTGAAACATCGCCTGCAACTGGGGCGGTCTCTTGATGATTTTTCCCTTGGCGTCGACGGTGACGAGGGTGGCTGACCCTTCGACGATCAGGCGTTGGCTGGTGGTTTCCCGGATCGTGTGGGAGAAGGTGACGGCGGTTTTTCGGGATGCCGAAGCCACCGTTTCGACGTGGAGGGTTTCTCCATAATGCGCCGCCGAGCGGCAAAAGACTTCCGCATGGGTGACCAAAAAGTAGATGCCTTGTTGTTGAAACTCCGCGACCGAAATTCCGTGTGAGAGCAGGTATTCGGTTCTCGCCCGTTCAAAATATTTGAGGTAGTTGGCGTAATACACCACGCCGCCGCAGTCGGTATCCTCGTAGTAGATTTTGACGTTCACCGGCGTTACAGCGTCATCTTCGGGAAGACCGGCAAGTTGGGTTCGGTGACGTTGGTCAGCTTGATGGCCGCGGCATAAAATTGATGAAACCGGTCGGCTTTTGTGGTGTGAAACCCATGGCCCAAGACGCTCTGATGAGCCGCATCCCACAGTGTTTTGAGCTTGGTCCACTCGTTGACGAAGGTTTCCCCAATGGGATGCCCCAGCCCGGCCAAGGCGCGAAATTGAGCTTGAAGCGGCAGGTGAAACTTGCCGTCCACGTCGCTGCTATAACAGGTCCGGCAGGGTTCCTGCAGATCTTGCGGCAATTGGTCAACCTGCACGTCCCAGCTCTTGATTCGATACTGCTTCCACAAGTGGTACTGGGCATAGGCTTCCAAGGCTCGCAGCAACAGTTGGAGGGCAGAGTCGATTTGCTGCTCTCCCGCGCGTCGTTTGGCATGGGCAAGCAAATCATGCGCCACGGGGAGCTTGACGTCGTCGGGGTTCATGACGATGCTTTCCAAAAATTTCAGGTTGTGTTTGACCCCGGACAGTAGCGATGACATACCGGCCGGCCCACCCCAGACCGAGGCCAACTCCAAAGCCTTGTGCGCGGTTTTGAGTTTGTCCCAGGCGTCCCGGTACTTGAAGCTTTCCCAAGCGGCATAGCCGTCGGCTAAGTCCGCGAGGCCGTGATACAGCGGTTTGAGGCTTCCCCCGACCAACGATTCAATGCGTCGAAACCCTTTGGCTGCCGGCGAAAACCCTCCTTGATTGAATAACAGGGCCGCTTCCTGCCGTGCCGGTACGGCTTCTTCATTCCAGGGATTTCCTTCCTGCCAGGCGGAGGTCCGGTCTCCGGCCTCGACCACGTCACTCTCTTTGATTCCGCTCTCTAGCGCGGTCAAGCCGACGACTTGCGACATCCACGGCCTGCCGGCGAGCGCCATCGCTGCGGCGATAGCTGGCGTGGCCCGGCTGAAGTCCACGACAAGTTCTCCGGGTTGCAGGTCCCAGGTTTTCAGCATCTCGGGAAGGCTCTTGGTTAACGTTTGATGGACCGCGGTAAAACTCTCGGACTCTTCGACAAGAATCCAATCCCATCGTTGCGGCATTGTCGCGATGGCCGGTTGAACTTCGGTTTCGATGGAGTCTTTCCGGGACTCGGAGACAACGAAACAGAGAAACTCCGGGACGAGCCGGTTGATACAGGCTTGTACCGGAATAGAGTCCCCTGACACCGCGATGAGTAAGGCTTTGGTCCGATATTCCCCGCTCATGATCGCGAGACTATACCATCGCCTTCCGGCAAACTCCAAGCGCAGGCCCTTGGCTTCCCGACTCCCCCTCAAGGAGGGAGTGAAAGACGGGAGTGATTATTTATAGACCAATCGTTATAATATGGGTTGAGATTTCGAGGGGAGTAGGCCTAGAATCACTTCTGGCCATTTCGGCATGGAAGAAGAAAGGTGGTTTGCCAAGATTAACATGTGTTGGGTTGCCGGTGCAGAAAAACATTCTCATGGTTGATGATGATCCGGACGTCGCGTCGCACAGGGACGTCGATTCACGGTACGGCACCATCGTGGCGGACACGCCGGCCATGGCGTCACTCATTGCATTGATCAAACGGGCGGCGGATTCGGAGGCCACCGTGCTGTTGCTGGGCGAAAGCGGGACGGGCAAGGAACTCTTTGCCAGGTTCATCCATCAATGGAGCAAGCGGATTGAGAATCCCTTCGTCGTGATCAATTGTGTGGCCCTGACCGAGACCCTGCTCGAAAACGAATTGTTCGGTCACGAAAAAGGCGCGTTCACAGGCGCGGACACGCAACAAAAAGGCAAGGTCGAACTGGCCGATAACGGCACCCTCTTCCTGGATGAGATCGGGGACATGGCGCCGGACCTGCAAGCCAAATTGTTGCGTCTTCTACAGGACCGGGAATTTCACCGCGTGGGCGGGACGCGCCTGGTTCAGGTCAACATTCGGGTCATCGCCGCGACGAACTGCGATCTGTCAAAGGCCGTGAGAGAAGGCAAGTTCCGTGAAGACTTGTTTCATCGGTTAAACGTGCTCAGTTTTTCCATACCTCCCTTACGGGACCGGCCCGATGAAATTCCTCATTTGGCCGACCTGTTCCTCCGGCGCTACACCAAGGAGATGGGAAAGCCGGGCATGCGGCTGACGGAGGCCGCCCTCGGGGCCATGTACCGGTACCGGTGGCCGGGCAACGTACGGGAATTGGAGAACGCCGTGGCCCGGGCCGTGGTCCTGTCCACGGACTGCGAAATTGGTCCCGAGTATTTACGTCTCTCTCGTGATCAGGAAGAAGAGCCTCAAGAGCGAGAGGCGAGTGATTTGTCTTACCATGAGGCGATGGAACACTACCGGTATTACCTGATCGAACAGGCCTTGAAACGGGCTCGTGGCAATCAGACTAAAGCCGCGGAAGCGCTGGGGCTCCAGCGTTCGTACCTCGCGCGCGTTCTCAAGCAGAAACGGACCGAAGCGCAGAAAAACGACCAGTAAGACCATTTCACGGTTCAGATGGCTTGCCGACCGGCGGCTTCCCGGTTTACCGGAAACGACCCGGTTGCTACGGGCTCGCTCATTGACACGCAACCGTATACAGTTTCCGGTCCTCCAGTCTCAGACAGGCTAAATCGTTTCCCCAGACGCATCCTCCGTCCAGCGCGACCACCTTTTCCTCTATGCACACCCCCAAGGCCGACCAATGCCCGAAAATGACGGTTTCCATTCGTTGGGTACGGGAAGGCAGGCGAAACCAGGGAGAAAGGCCGGATGGCGCCTGGTCCGGCGGGCCTTTGAACTCCAGGTCGATACGGCCTCCCTGGGTGCACATCCGCATTCTGGTCAGGACGTTCGTGATCATGCCAAGTCGCGCATGGGAGGGGATGGTGTCGTCCCAATGGGTCTCCTCACTCCGGTAAATGAAAGGTAAAAGCGTCTGATACTGTTCGGATCTGAGGGCATCCTCTACTTCCCCGGCCAATACCACGGCTTGTTCCACGGACCATTGGGGAAGGATGCCGGCGTGGACCATCACATAGCCGTCTTCACGATGAATCATGGATTGACAACGAAGCCAGTCGAGTAATTCGTCTACGTCGGGCGCCTCCAGGATTGGTTGCAACGTGTCCTGTTTCCGGAGTTGCGCGACTCCGCAATGGATCGCCAGGACATGCAAGTCGTGGTTGCCCAGGACGACCACGCAACGGCCTTCGAGACCTTTGATGAAGCGCAGCACTTCCAGGGAATGGGGGCCGCGGTTGACCAAATCGCCGACAAACCACAGCCGGTCCGAAGATGGATCGAATCGAATGCGATCCAACAGTTTTTTGAGGGGAGTCAGGCACCCCTGAATATCGCCGAATGCATACGTGGCCATTGGGTTCCTTTCAACGTATCCTTTGTCAGACCTTAGCCAGAACCCGGGAATGGTGCAAGGAAAATGTGACCGCGTTCCTTTTACCTTGAATCCTCCTGATGGGGGTAGGTACGATCGTACGGCTGGTGTTGACCGGAAAGAGTAGCAGAAAGGACGCCCCGATATGGAACGGATTCTTGAACCCGAGATTATGGACGGCGAAGAGCAGGCCAAGGTCTATGCGACTGCCGATTTCGCGGAAGAAAATCAGGGGTTCGTTGATCAGTTTCTAGCCTTGTATCCCGATCTCCAGGAAGGAACCGTGCTGGATTTGGGCTGTGGCCCGGCGGACATTCCGGTCCGGCTTCTCCGCGGTCGTCCGGGGCTGCGCGTCACCGCGGTGGATGCGTCCGGTCCCATGTTGCATTGGGCGGAAGACACCGTGCGTCAGGCGGGGCTTGAGGACCGGATCAACCTCATCTGCGGGCGATTCCAGGACGTGCAGTTGGACGCCCCGGCGGATGCCGTGATCTCCAATAGCTTGGTGCATCACGTGCCCAATGCCTTTCAGTTCTGGTATGCCCTGAAAACCTTGGCCAAGCCCGGGGCACCCGTGCTCATTATGGATTTGTTGCGACCCGAGACTCCGGAAGAGGCCCAGGCCCTGGTCGATCAATACGCGGCTGACGAGCCGGAACAACTGCGCCACGATTTTTATCATTCCCTGTTGAGCGCTTTCACCGAAGACGAAATCGCAGCCCAGATGGCGGAAATGAATTTAAGCCGCCTGCTGATCGACGTGCCCGACGACCGTCATTGGCTCGTATCCGGCCGCGTGTATTAGTGGTCCTATTCGATTCAAAGAAGAACCTCAGATGGGTCGCTTACGGCTTCATCGGTGTCAGGTTGTATGTCGTTGTGTTCACGGAACGCGGCGACAACATTCCCCACTTGCGTAAGGAGGGGCCAGGCTGGCAGACGCGCTTGAACGACACGTTGCGTCAGGCTATTTTCGGGTCCCCGGAGACCAAGTCAAGCATTGCTTCGTTTGGAACAAGCGGCTCGAGAATTGGATTATCATGTGTTGGACCCTTGCCCCCATTCGCCGACGGTCTTGACTGTATGAAGATGGGCTGGGTAAGGTAAAACTCCCCGGCTGGGGGATCGTCTAGGGGCAAGACAACAGATTTTGGATCTGTGAACCCAGGTTCGATTCCTGGTCCCCCAGCCAATTTTTCTGGTATCTTGGGCAGAGTTCATGAGAGAACCCCTACAGTGTAGAGAAAAACGCCGGACAGTCCGCTAGGCGAATCGTTAACTACACACCCTCCGAAGGTCCGCAACCAACGATAAAGACCTGCTTTATTGAAGGATCATGAAAAAACTCCAATCGGGGAAGTTGGTTTAATCAAATAGCACGTGCCAAACTTCAAACCCAATTTCTTAATTAACTTTTCAGTCAGAAAATAACCTGTGCCTAAATTAGTCAACTATACTGCAGTTGTCGCTGCGGCAAATTTGAACCCAACTATATTTACTCAATCGTGGTTAACCAAATTCGGTATTTTGAAAGAGACGGATTTTCATAAACAAAGCACCTTGTTCACACCTTTAGCCGTTAATGCCACTGGAAAAGGGTTCACACTTATGGTTGTTCCAGAACGGATACAAATAGGATTTTTATCCGCCGATGTTGCCACTCGTTCTGGTCAAACTATTTTAAAACGGTCTATTGGTACTATTATCAATGAGCTTCCTCATACCCCCCTCTTAGCTGTTGGGTTTAATTTTGATTGGGTGCTAGTTCCTGAAGATTCTAAGGAGATTGCAAAAATTGAAAAAAAGCTCTTTATATCTGAGAGCAATCCACTTGCAAAGGAATTTGGCAGTCCGAATGCGAACTTTGGATGCTATCTATCCAAGGACATTAGTTGGGCAAGGCTAAAACTGGACATAAAACCGGTCACTTTGAAGGATAACGAGCCAGCGCTTCAAATGACATTCAATTTTCATTTGGATTTGGAAGGAGAAGACAAAGATAAGAGCGTTTGCGCTTTCCTCGAAAATTGGGATGAAGCTTGTGAGTTGTCGGAAAAACTATCGAATCGTTTGGGGAAAGGATGGAGTAAGTGATAACGCGCACCCTGAGGACCGATTCGATTGATAAGAGTGAATTCAAAACTTACCGACAGTTTTCCAAAAGGTTAGAGAAAATGGAAAATGAATTTTCTGTGGGGAGTTCTGGTCACACTATTCTGAGTGGCCCTACGGATACATCGACTTGGGGTATTCCGTCCTCTAGGCCTTTCGTTGTTGGTGATATAGAATCCTATTGCTTGGCCGATGTCAGACCGAAATTGCCATTTTTTCAATCCAATCTGGGGCGCATATTCATACATGGAGCCCGAAGTCTTGCAGCTTCCCTGGCCTCCATATGTGTATCTAGGGAAATTGCCAAAGTAAATTCAGAAGAAGCACGGAGATCTCTTATGGAGTGGGAATATTTTGGTCGTATTCCGATAGATCTGCTCCGAGGCAGATTTGGAACGGAAGCACGTTCTCTCTTGAAACACGCAACAGGTTGGGCAGGAAATGATTTGGAAGACCGTCTGGCTGAGGTTTGCCGTGAACGTTCAAAAATTTAATTTTGAATATGTATCTTCTAGACACAACTCATTGCTCACGTCTGCTTAATGCTGATGGTGGAATAGTAAAAAGACTGGAAGAATTGAATGACATCCCTGTAAAAACTTGTGTGATAGTAGAAGGCGAGTTGGTTTGTATGGCAGTTCGTTCACAAAGGAAAGAAGAAAATGAGCAGAAAGTTGCGAGCTTTTTAAATAATATCGAGGTTTTGCCAGTTGATAGCAAAATTGCTGAAGAGTATGGAAATATTAAGAATGCGGTTCTGACTAAATATGGGCCCCAAAAGAAGTCGAGAAGAAGGAAGGCAACTCTTAAGGAGATCGGTCTCTCGGACAATGACCTATGGATAGCAGCTATTGCGAAAAGGCATAATCTTATTGTCGTGTCAGGAGATAGCGATTTTTCAAGGATCAAGGAAGCCGTAACCATATCACTTGAAAACTGGAAAGATTAGTTGAAAAGGCCTGATTACAGTTCCCCAAACTAGGCCGATCTTAAGGGAAACTATCCCCCAGCCGAAATCGTACGCCTGCTTTGGTCTCCCGGCTTTTTTGGGGGGATCTTAACAAGTTGAAGAGAAATCGCTTTCTCCGTAAAGTTTCATCGAGGACAATTCATAATATCAGAGCTGCCTGTAATAGTCCCTGACCTTTTCGGCCATAAGTTTGCGGCGAGCTTGGAGAAATTCAGGGTAACTTTCAAGATCCAGGTAGGAAACAGTCTCCGGGATACAGTGTCTTGCCAGATTAGTCTGTAGCTCGTGAAGGTCACGAATTCCACCGTACTTAACCTGTCCACCTGCGCATTGAGCCTTAACATCGTCCAGATATTCCTTGGGAGGTTTATTTCCTATCTGAATGTTGATTTCGGACTGCGTGTAGGCGTAATTGGCCACCTGATTATATTCCCCTTTTTTCTTTCCTGCCTTCTTGAGATAGTCCTTCGGGAAAATGTGGTGAATGTCACCACGATGGACGATCAGGTGGTTGATCGTAATATCTCTGGAAAGGAACCCCTTGTCTCCGTCCTTAACTTGAGCGGCCAGGAAGACATTAAAATATGGACTGCTTGCAACTGCCGTATTCAAATTTTGAACTAAGGCAGCTTCCCAAAAGGCCGAAGACAAGTCCGCGTCTTCCAGGGATTGAAGGTATTCAGGAAAACTTTTCCCTGAAATGTTCTTGATGTCAAAATCAAATCGGGACTCCGGGGAACCAGAATAACGGCCGGTTAAAATGGAGAACACGAACCATCTGCGGACGTAACTTTCAATGTCAGAAGGCGCATAATTGAGTGATTTCAATTTGAGATAGACGATGTAGGCAAAGTTGAGCGCATTTTGGGAACGAACCAAGTCGGTCGTCACAAATCCAGCCGACTTAATAATCATCACGAATCTCTTAAAGTTAGTCTCATTGACGAATTTCAGTACTCCCGTCCTGAGAAGATCAAATGATGCCTTAGCTATTTCTTCCTCGTATGTTTTTTTCTCAAAATTTCTCCCAGATAGCAGACTGACCAAATCCGAGAGCTTCCCGCGGTTGAACTCAGACGTGAAAGCGACGCGCAGCAGATCACTGTAGTCCGGATCATATAAATCGTCTATTTCGTCTTTGAGCCAAGCGATCTTGGAGAAATATTCAGTTTGCGTAAAAGCTCTGTCGCCATCTTGAATTTGCGGGTAAAACTCTGGCGCCACGGCCAAGTGGCAGAAATAGTCGATGCATTTTCTTAGAGTGGAACCGCCATAGCTTTCATTGGCTGCAATCTTGGACATGGCAAAATCGGCCTGGCTGAGAACAACGCCTTTGGAATTGATCCGAATGAAGATTTCGGTCACCGTTTCAATGTCTAAATCAGCATCTAGCTCAATAAGCCCGATTTGTTTCTTGGGGATACTGAGAAGTCGTTCCAAACTGTGCTCGACGGCTCCTTCATCGCTTCCGGGGTTCACCTGACAATATTGCCTCACCGATTTGATCAAGCCCACCTCGCCAGATAAAATTTCGGCTACGTCGGGAATCCACGCCGGGTCTTTCCGAATTGCCGGATTGAGAACCTCGAATCGCTCATCAATCGGATGAAAGGCAATTTGAATCCGCATGCGACGATAGTCCTGATCGACAACGTGCTCACCTAAAAGACTGGCAGTAAGGGCCGTCACCCGCTGCTGGCCATCAATTAATATCTTTTTCCCTTCAGAGAGTCGTCCATCCTTGAGTTTGATATTGTGATTTCTCCAAGCAATCAGATAGCCAATAGGATATCCTTGATACAGAGAATCCAGAAGATCTCGAACCTTGGAAGCATCCCACACAAAAGGACGCTGTATTTCAGGGATGGCAATTTCCCCTGCTCTAACCCAAGCCAGAACAGTTTCAATCAGGTGCTGATTGACAGAGTACTTTTGAGTTGCCATGGCAACTTTCTCCGAAATCAAAAAAATCCGAAAATTAGGCTATTCGATTGATCCGTTTAACCCAATTCGGCAGCCAGGCATTATGCCAAATATCGCGTGACAATTTTTGCATATCGGTTTTGGTATATGGACGGCAGTAAGATGACAACAAAACTGCCTTTCGAGAATATCCTGCCATTCGGAGGGCAACATATCATGTAGCCGCATTTGCCTCGAAACAAAGCCGCTGGTTCAGCAGTCACCATATTTGCTTTCTTCACTACCGGAAAGGATAAGTTTTTAGGGCCTTATGTTTCAACGTGCACAATCCTTGATGAATTCAATATTGTAAGGCAAGATGGCGTGGAATCAAAAGGCGGCACAGCCTGAAGGTGGCGCGCTGTTACAGGGTCGTACGAGTTGAAAGAGAGCGGTGACACCAGTGAAAAGCTTGGCGTCGACAACTGCGGGAAGGCCTGAACAGTGAGCGATTCGCCTCGCGTGACGTATCAAGGGTCCGGGGTTGATACCGGTCAAGTCGTACAATCCCTGGCCGACATGACCGAGCAGCTTCGCCAGACGTGGACCGTCCCCAAGGGAAAACTCGGCAGCGTCCGTCTGGATTTCGGGTTGTTCGCCAACGTCATCGAAATCGGCAACAACAAAGGTATTGCCATGACCACGGACGGCGTCGGGTCCAAGGTTCTGGTGGCCCAACGTATGGGCAAATACGATACGGTCGGCATTGATTGCATCGCCATGAACGTCAACGACCTGCTCTGCG
>JAJDZI010000137.1 GCA_022824735.1 Nitrospirales bacterium | reverse complement strand
GCCCGGTACAGGAGCGCGAGATTGTTGAGGCGTTCCACCAGTTGGGGGTTCTCCGGGTCCGTGGCGTTTTCTGTAATCGGCCGATTGCCCAGACCAGACAAATGGCCGTCAGTCCTCTCCACCAACAATTCAACATACCGTCACCTTTCTCCGTATTTGCAACATTTCCTCCTGTCAGCCCCCGACTTTCCCCCTCTGTCATCCTTGACATCTTTAATCGAGGATCCAGAGTCTTTGCTTTTTCCTGTCTTCGTAAAGAAAAACCCCCTCTGGATTCTCGCGTGCGCAAGAATGACAGAAGGAGAAGTCAAGAATTGTAGATGTTCGCTCATTCGTTGACAGCATGTAGGGACAACCCCCTGTGGTTGTCCTTTCTGTGGAGGGCAGGCACAGGGGCCTGCCCCGACTCACCCTCACCTTCATCCTCTCCCATCAAGGGAGAGGCAATTCCATGCCATGCCTCCTCTCGCCCCTTTGTGGGAGAGGGCTGGGGCGAGGGGGAACATTGTCAACGAATTGCTGAACACAGACAGGAATGACAAGGGGAGGGAGCGTTGGGAATGGCAGAAGGAGACTGTGGAATGTTCAACCAATGAGCGAACGCAAACGAAAACGGAGACCGCGATTTCATGGGCTGGATTGATCGACTGAAAGAAGGGTTGGGAAAAACGCGCAAGGGTGTCCAGCACTCGTTAATGCAATTGATGGGGCGCGGTCTCGACCCCGAGGTGTTGGAGGAAGTCGAAGCCTCGTTGTTGGGAGCGGACGTCGGTGTTCGAACGACGGACCGGTTGATCGAACGGCTTCGGGAGACGGCGGGCGGAGACCCCGGTGAATCTGTTCGGGCATTGCAACGCGCGATGGCGGACATGTTGGCGTCCGTGGAATCGAAGCCCATGGAGGAACTCGTCCGCACGGGTCCCAAACCCTTTGTGATTTTGGCGGTGGGCGTGAACGGCGTGGGGAAAACCACGAGCATGGCGAAACTGGCCGGCCGGCTGCGCAAGCAGGGATTGACCCCGCTGCTCGTGGCGGCGGATACCTTCCGGGCCGCGGCGATCGAACAGTTGGAAGCGTGGGGTCGGCGAATCGGGGCCGACGTCATCAAGCACCGGCAGGGAGCGGACCCGTCGGCCGTGGTCTTTGACGGGCTTGCGGCCGCGAAGGCCAGGGGCGTGGACGTCATGCTGATCGACACGGCCGGCCGGTTGCACACGAACGTCAATTTGATGGACGAACTCAAAAAGATGAAACGGGTGCTTGATCGTGAATATCCCGGGGCCCCGCATGAAGTGTTGCTGACGCTTGACGGCACTATCGGTCAGAATGCCCTGGCCCAGGCCAAACAATTTCACGAAGCCATCGGCGTCACGGGATTGGTGCTCACGAAGCTGGACGGGACGGCCAAGGGCGGAGTTGTGGTGGCGATTGCCGAAGAATTGGCCATTCCGGTTCGTTTGATCGGCGTCGGCGAACAGGAAGAAGACTTGCAGGATTTTCACGCGCAAGCCTTTGCCGAGGCCCTCCTGGAGGTTCACCCTTCATGAGACCGGGCGTGACGATGACGGCCGCGTGGGGCATCAGCCTGCTCATGAGCCTGCCCGTACAGGCCGCGGGCGTCACCGTTCGGCATCACGATTTGCAGGTCGAACTCCGGCCCAAGACACACACGATCATCGCCCGCGACACGCTTCGATTAACCGGTCATTCGGCAACCGGGCAGGTTCTCCGCGTGCAATTGAACCCGGATTTGGAAATCGAAGACATTGTCTTATCGAACGGCCCGGTACCGTTTTGGGAAGAGAGCCTGCCCGCAGCCGGCAACAAACAGGATGCCCCCGGATGGACGCGCGCCATAGACGTTCATCTCCCGGAGCCGTCTTCCGCGTCCGCTGAAACCAGCGTGCACATCGCGTATCGTGGTCGTATCCGGGATGCGCCCACGGCATCGCCGGGTCTGCGGTTCGTGCGGCCGGACAGAACCCTGGGATATATCGGTGAAGAGGGAGTCTATTTGACCTCGGAAACCTCCTGGTATCCTCACGCGCGCGGGTCGCTCGCAACGTTTCGCGTGACCACGACCGTACCGGCCGGTTGGAGAGCGGTCACGCATGGGCAGGAAGTGTCGTTTACGAAGGGCGAGACGACGGCAACGTCCGAATGGGACGTGCGCGCCCGAACCGAAGCCCTGACACTGGCGGCGAATCGGTTCGTGAAACGGGCATCTGAATGGAATGGAATCGAAGTTGCGGCGTACGTCTTTCCCGAAGACGCGCGTATTGCGGATCAGTACGTGGACGCGACAACGCGCTACCTCGAGTGGTACACGAACTTGCTGGGTCCGTATCCCTTTCCCAAGTTCGCGGTCGTGGAAAATTTCTTTCCCAGCGGTATCGGCCTGCCGTCCTTCACGTTGTTGGGCAGCGGGATCATGAAACGAGGCTATACCCAACCCTATTCCTTGGGGCATGAAGTCGTGCATTCCTGGTTGGGGAACTCGGTGCACAATCATTTCGAAACGGGCAATTGGGTGGAGGGGCTGACGACCTATCTTGCCAACTATTATTACGACGAACGAATGGAGGGAGAAGACAAGGCGCGCGCGCATCGCAAACGAATGGTCATGGAATACAACTTGTACGTGCAGCCGGCCGATGATTATCCGGTGGTGAACTTTCATCATAAGGAGAACCGCGTGGATAATGCGATCGGATACCAGAAGACCGCCATGGTGTTTCACATGTTGCGGCGCGAACTCGGGGACCCGGCCTTTTTCGAGGCGATTCGTGAGTTGATAGCCGGTTATTCCGGCGAATACGCCGATTGGCCTCAGGTCCGGCACGTGTTTGAAGACGCGTCCGGAAAGGAATTGTCATGGTTCTTCGAGCAATGGCTGCACGGTCAAGGCACGCCGCGCCTCCGGATCGCGCAAGCGCACGTCAAACGCGACGCCCGCGCGGGCTACTGGGTCTCCCTGACGGTGACGCAAAACGGGACGGTCTATCGCTTGCGTGTTCCCGTGGTGGCGCAGTTGGAACAAGGAAAAGAGCATCGCGCCTTCGTGGACGTTCGGGAACACGAACAAACCATGGCCGTGTGGGTTCCGGCCAGGCCCATGCGTGTGGAACTCGACCCGGAGTTTGAGACCTTTCGTGGGTTGGATCGCCAAGCCATGAGCCCGATGCTGAATGGATGGGTGACGGACGCCCGTCGAGCCGTCCTCTTGGCTTCGACCACGCCGGACCTTGAACAACAAGGCTTGAAGCCGGCGCTTGACCGGATCCGCTCGCAGAACGACGATACGGTGTGGTTGGATGAACGGACCGTCAGGATCGGGCCACAGTCGGTCCTGGCCTTGGGCCATCCCCGAACCAATCCATGGGCCGGCAAGATCCTCGGGTGGTGCGGACCACGGGTCCGGCTGCAAGAACACGGTATGACGATTCAAGGGACTTCATACTCGGGGGACCTCACGGCCGTACTGGTCACGTGCGCCAATCCCGACCATCCCGGACACGTGGGCACGGTCTTCTTCGGCTTCTCCCCAAAAGCCATTCACGGCCTTTCCCGGTTGTTGTTTTTTTATGGATGGGATAGTTATCTTGTGTTTGAAAACAGAAAGGTCACGGCGCGCGGCTCATTCGATCCCCCAATACCCGACCTGACCGCCGCGTTACCTGATCGTCAATAGCTTTTTGTCTTTTTTCACCCTCTCCTCTGGCGGGAGAGGGCCGGGGTGAGGGGTCTATGCCGAATCAACCGATGAAAACAATCAGGACGTGGCTGGTCATAAGCGTGGCGGCACTGACCAGTCTGATCCTGGCCGCAGGGACCCCGGCCCGTGCCGACGAATCGCCAAGTCCCAGCAAAAGCGAACGACATCTACGCAACGTCCGGCAACTCACCACGGGCGGCAAAAATGCCGAAGCCTATTTTTCCTTTGACGGGTCGCGCCTGATTTTTCAGTCCACCAAAGATCCGGCCAGTCAGACGCTCGGGGATTGCTATCAGATGTACGTCATGGATTTGGACGGTGAAAACGTTCACCGGGTCAGTACGGGATACGGCGCCGCGACCTGCGGGTACTTTTTCCCCGGCGGCCGGCGGATCCTGTATTCCTCGACGCATATGGCCGGATTGCAATGCCCGCCCAAGCCCAAGCGGGGACCCCAATATCAGTGGGCCCTGGATGACTATGAAATCTATTCCGTGCGCCTGGATGGCCGCGAACTCCATCGTCTCACGTTTTCGCCGGGATACGACGCCGAAGCCACCGTTTCGCCGAACGGGAAAAAAATCGTGTTCACGTCGGTGAGGGACGGCGATATCGACCTGTATTCGATGAACATCGATGGAACCGGCCTGAAGCGGCTCACCGACGACGTGGGCTACGACGGTGGGGCGTTCTATTCCCCGGACAGCAAGCGGATCGTGTACCGGGCGCAGCATCCCGGCACGCCGGAGGAACGCGCAGCCTATCAGGAGTTACTGAGCCGGAACCTGATGGAGTCGAGCAATCTCCAACTGTTCGTGATGAACGCCGATGGGTCAGGCAAGCGGCAGGTGACCAAAAACGGCGCTTCCAACTTCGCGCCGTTTTTCCATCCGGACGGTCGCCGCATCATGTTCACGTCAAGCGGGCGTCCGGCCGCAGAGGCAAAGGAGCCTGCCCTGAGCGTAGCGCCAGCGAAGTCGAAGGGCCGGCCATCGTTTCACCTGCACTTGGTCAACGACGACGGCACGGGCTTGGAACAAATCACCGTTGAAGGCCACTTCAACAGCTTTCCCATGTTCTCTCCCAACGGCAAACGGCTGGTATGGATCTCCGACCGCAACGCCAAAGCACAAAACGAATACAACGTATTCCTCGCCGACTGGGT
>JAJDZI010000112.1 GCA_022824735.1 Nitrospirales bacterium | reverse complement strand
GGGAGAGGATGAAGGTGAGGGTGAGTAGGGGCAGGCCTCTGTGCCTGCCCTCCACAGAAAGGACAACCACAGGGGGTTGTCCCTACATGCTGTCAACGAATGAGCGAACATCTACAATCCTTGTCTTCTCCCCCCTCCTGTCATTCCCGACTCCGATCAGGAATCCAGAGTCTTTGCCTTTATCTGTCATCCTTGACAATATAAGCTGGATCCCCGATTACAAATGTCGGGGATGGATCCAGCGTCTTTGCTTTTGTCCTGTCTTTGTGAAAAACAACCCTGGATTCTCGCGTACGCAAGGATGACAGAGGGGGAAAGTCGAGGATGACAGCCATAGGCACAACCACGGCCGATGGCGGTTATGCGGGCGAGGAGTTTCCGTGGCGTTGGATCAGCGTGTGCAGCACGTTGCTTGTTCGGGTGGACAACGTCTTTGTGCCGGTGTCTTCGCGTAGGAAGGCTCGCACGTCGTCGAACGTATCGAGATCGCGTTCGGGATCCAGCAACCCGACAACCAGCCCCGCCCGGTCGGCGCGGACCCGGCTTTGAGCGAGTACCTCGCCGGTTGACCAGGGAATATCGGCGAAGAGCGCGGGTACGGGGCGTTTGGCCCCCACCAGGTAATAGCCGCCGTCTTCCGTAGGCCCCAACACCACGTCCGTGGTTTGCAAGAGCGCGTTCGCGCGCTCATAGTGCCGGGCGGCCAGGTTGGGAACGTCCGTCCCGACAAGCACGGCATGTGCGTACCCGCGGTTGAACACCGCAGTGAGCGCATGATCCATGCGCTGTCCGAGATCCTCACCCACCTGCTCGCACAAACGGATGCGATGCCGGGCCGCCAGTGTTTGAAAAAACGGGTGGTCCATACCGGGCGAGCAGGCCAGGAATATATCGACCCCTCGGAGCGACTTGGTGCGTTCCACGGCATCCATGACCAGACTCCCGTGCAGGCTCGCCGCCTCATCGGGTGTCAGGGGCGGGCACATGCGCGTCTTCACGTCGCCGGGCACCGGCGCCTTGGCAAAAATAATGATCGCGCCCTCCGCAGGCGCAGGACGTCGCCCCGTGCCGGGTCTCGAAGACGGGCTGCCGCCCCGTTTGCGGCGGTCTCGACGCGATGAGCCGGCGTTACCTGATCGTGCCATACCAATGCTGCAACGTTCCGGGCGGGACGCCCATCCAGTACAAAAAGCGGAGGAGCCACATCTGCAAAATGGTGAGGAGGATCCCCTGTCGCTGCCACCGCCGGAACGACGTGGTCACCGTGGCGCGTGAGGCTGCAAAGGATCCCATGCGTTTGAGTCGCTGCGTTAGTTCGAGATCTTCCATCAGGGGGACGTCGGCAAACCCGCCCAAGTCGTCGAACGCGGAGCGACGGACGAACAAGGCCTGATCCCCCGTGGCGATGCCCGACCATCGCGACCGCCAATTGATCAGGCGACTGATCAGCCACGCCCACCCGCGATCGTCCTCGAACCGGACGTCGAAACGGCCGCCCACGCACTTGGGGTTTCCCATGACGCGCTCGATCTCGGTGCGCGCCTCCGGCGGCAGGAGCGTGTCGGCGTGCAGGAACAACAGCACGTCGGAATGCGTAGCCCAGGCGCCGGCATTCATTTGCCTGGCCCGCCCTCGCTCCGCGGCCATCACCTTCGCGGGGCGCAGGCTGAGCCCCCGCAACTGGCCCTGCGCAATGGTCACCGTCTGGTCCCGGCTCCCGCCGTCCACGAGCACGACTTCATCGAAACGCAACTGTCGCAGCGAAAGCAGCGTCCGCGACAGCACGCGCTCCTCATCCAAAGTCGGAATCACAACGGCGATCGAAGTAGCCATGTCACGTCGGGGATTTTTTATTCTGTCTTCCCTGTATGTGTTCAGTCATTCGTTGACACATTTCCCCTCTGTCATCCTTGACCATATGGACTGGATCCTCGATTAAGGATGTCGAGGAGGGATCCAGTGTCTTTGCTTTTGTCTGTGCCTTTATCTGTCATCCTTGACATCTTTAATCGAGGATCCAGCGTCTTTGCTGTTTTCCTGTCGTTGCGAAAAAAAAGACTGGATCCTCGCGTGCGCAAGGATGACAGACAAAAGCAAAAACAGGGCACTGGATTCGCGCGCGCGCGGGCAGGACAGAAAGCCTTCATCAACCAAAAACCGCTACGACGGTTTGGAGGGTTTCATGGGGTTTTGGAACATGAAGTAGACCACCATGGCGATGGTGCCCCAGTAAATGACGTATTTGTGCCAGAAGAGCACTTCGCCGATGTTGATGAAGGCGACGATGCAAAAGAGGGAAAAGGCGATGACCGCATACCGGACAATGGGGATCCTGACGGACGAATATGCCCACAGGGCCAGGCCCGCAAAGTAGAGGATCATGGGAAAGATGGAAATCTCCGCGCCGGTGCTGGCGGACATGAAGACCTGAATGAACCCGATGAAGACCATGGCGGAGCCCACCATCTTCATGGCCACTTTCATTTGCAGGGCTTCGTGCGTTTCCTGGTCCACGTCCGATTCCTGGCGCGGCGGACCCACGGGGACCCCGGGCACCTGCCGCTTGCGGGGCTCAGGTGTCCCGGACTGTTCGGAAACACGGGAAGGGTCAGGCTGTTCCGTCTCGGCTGTCATGCGCTACCACTTGAAATGTTTGCTGAGCGTGAGTCCCTGTTGATGATAGCTGGACCCGATGGAGGCCCCGTACAGGCGTTCCGGCAGGTCCAACATGTGCTCGTACACCACCTTGAAAAACGTCTGGCCGTCGTGAATCAAAAACGGCACGTCATGCGGCCGGACTTCCAGCACGACCTGCGTGCCTTTGCGCGGCCCGTCTCCTGCGCCGAAGCCCGGATCGAAGAAGCCGGCGTAGTGGGTCCGCAATTCCCCGAACGCCGCTTCATAGGCCACCATCTCGGCTGCGTACCCCGCGGGCACTTTGATACGCTCATGGGAAGCCAGGATATAAAACTCCTCGGGTTCGAGTAACAGCGTATTATTGGATTGCCGGTAGATGGGTTCCCAGAAATCGAGCGCCGAATAATGTCCGGTTTTGGACAGATCCACCACGTGACTGTTCTTCTTCGCCCGGTACCCCACGATTTCGCGGTCGGTGCCGGAGCCTCGCAGGTCGATTCGCAGGAACAGGCCGTGATCCACCCGGACGTCCGGCGCGGCCAGCGGGCGGGAGTCCGCCGGGTCATCGTCATTGTGGTACAGCAGCTTGGCCGACCGGTGCAAAGCACGGAGGCGTGAATCCGAGACCGCGGGCCGGCCGGTCAGGAGCCGGAGTTGGTTTAACGCCAAGCCGGTTTGCACGCGAATGGTAAACGACCGGGGCACGATCTCCAGGTAGAGGGGCCCCTGGTATCCCGCGGGGATTTCATCGAATCCCGCGTTCAGGTCCGTGATGAGGCGCGTGAAAATGTCCAGGCGTCCCGTGGAGCTTTTGGGGTTCGCTTTCCCGCGAACGTCAGGGGGCAAGGCCACCCGTTCCAACAATGGCACCAGGTACACGTGTCCCTTTTCCAGGATGGCGCCCTCGGTGAGGTCGAACTCGTACATGACCAACTCGGACTGGTAGAGATCCAGCACGTTCAATCGCTCGCTGATCTCCGAGCGTTCAGGAAGAAAACTGCTGATCAGGCGGTACGCCTTGGTGCCGAGCCGGAGGTCCACACTGGCCGGTTGGACTTGGCTGTCGGTGACCGCGGGATCAGCGTCGATCGCGTGGTCCCGGATCAAGGTCTTCAGGTGGGTGTCGGACAGAATCCCGTGCTTGCGCGTCCCGCCCATCGTTATTCGTCCATGGCGCCCAGGCTACAGAGTCCCTCGGAAGCGGAGGTGCCGACCATGGGGAGTTCTCGCAGGCGACCCGGATTTCCTTCTCCTTCCGGGAGAGGGTCAGGGTGAGGGGCGATGGGATCGGGTTGCGGATAATGGTAGGTCTTGTTTTCGTAATTTTTCAGGACCGCGCCGTTCTCATCCAGGTTGAGCAGGTAGTCGGACGGCAACAGCGGAATTTTCCCGCCGCCGCCCGGGGCATCGATCACGAAATGCGGAACGGCCATGCCGCTGGTGTGCCCTTGCAACGACTGGATGATGGACAAACCCGTTTCCACGGTCGTGCGGAAATGGTTGGTGCCCTTGGTCAGGTCGGCCTGGTACAGGTAATACGGCTTCACGCGGGCCAGCAGGAGTTCGTGCATGAGCCGCTTCATCACGTCCGGATTATCGTTCACCCCCTTCAGCAACACCGTTTGCGCGCCCAAGGGCACGCCGGCGTCGGCCAGCCGCCCGCAGGCCGCTTTCACGTCCGGGGTAAGTTCGTCGGGATGATTGAAATGCAGGTTCATGTAGATCGGATGATACTGCTTGACGATCTCGCACAGTTCCGGGGTAATGCGCTGGGGCAGCGTGCCGGGCACGCGGGTGCCGAACCGGATGAGTTCAAGGTGTGGAATGGTGCGGAGCGCCTTCAGGATGCGTTCGATCAGGCGATCCGGCAACAACAGGGGATCGCCGCCCGAGAGAATCACGTCGCGGACTTCCGTATGTTCGCGGAGATAGGCGATGGCCTGATCCAGTTCGCCCTTCTTCAAAAACCCGGGTTTGCCGACCAGCCGCTTGCGCGTACAGAACCGGCAGTAGATCGGACATTGATTCGTGACCATCAGCAGCACGCGGTCCGGATAGCGATGGACCAGGTGCGGCACGGGACTGTCGGTATCTTCTTCCAGGGGATCGTCGGGCGCGTCGAAGTCGTCCATCTCAACGGCATCCGGCACCACCTGTTTCCAGATCGCGTCGCCCGGCTCCTTGATCGTGGAAAGCACCGTGGGCGTGATCCGCATGGGGTATGGGCCGACGACCTGCTCCACCTCTTTGGGGTCCACGCCGAGATGTTTCGCCAGATCGCCGGGTTTGGTGATGCTCTGGGCCAGGATACGTTTCCAATCATCCATCGGCATGCCTCGTGACTCGGAGTGGTATGGGGGTGCGCATTGCGGAACGGGCAGACTATTTGAACAATAACACGTTTCTACTCGATCTCCAACTCATCCCGCCGCCGGCGCCTGCCCTGAGCGAAGTCGAAGGGCGCATGGCGCCAGGATGGCATCGCGCATGCCGTGCAGCAGTTTTTTGTCCTTGGGACACACCGTCGCCAGAATCCCGCCGAGCGTCACCTCGTCGCCGGACACGAAATAGTACGGGGACAGCCGCGCCCGCCCCTCCATCGATTCAAGTTGCCCCGTGCGCTCGTCCCAGTAGGTCATCTCGTACGACCGGCCCTTGTGGAACGCCTGAAACACGTAGGGCGTTGCGGTAAAGGCATCCAGCGCATGATCCAGTTTCGCCGCCCAGGCGGACTGCGGGATATCATGCCCCACGACCACCCCGCGGCTGCCCCAGGCCAATTCCGAAAACCCCGACGGCTTCAACACGCATTGTCGCTGCTTCTGCGTGGCCCTGGCCAACTGTCGCCAATCGGACACGGCCTTCCCGTCAAGCGTGAGGTCCGGGATGACCGCGGATGGCGGCAGGGGACGCGGGTCCACGACCCAGGTTTTGGGCATGACCTGCCGGAGATGCTCGAACACGTCCGGCCCCAGCGCGTCGGACCAGAAACCCTCGAGCATGGGGTGATGCAGAAGCGCGAAGGCCAGCTTCTCCTCCATCCAGGGCTTATACGGCGGCGTGACGCTCACCCGCCCTTTCTTGGCCCCGTACATGAGCAATTCGGATTTCGGAACGTTTTCCAGGTCGAAGAGTTCAAAAAACCGGTAGACGCGCGAGACGGGCCGTTCCCCGGAAGGCGTGCGTGCAAACAATGCAGGGGAGAACGAGTCCTCGTCCTCACTGAACCGCAGGTCCCGGGGATGCACGCAATAGGCATCCAATCCCGTGCCCCGGAGCCGGCATGCCACCCAGTCCATTTCGGTCCGGTAATCTTCGGCCTCATCAGACACCACGATGGCGACACAACCCGCATCTTCACTGGTTGGATGCCCGGAACGGAACAGCCCGGCAAACCCCTCGATCATGCCGTCGGCTCCGCCGACCAGCGTATCACCCAGCGCGGCGTAAGCCGAGGACAGACTGCCCGTGATCCCGATGCCGCCGGGCACCGAGTCCAACTCCGTGATCGTCATACCGGCCTCGGTCGGGATCACGTCGGGCCGGATCACCAGAGGGAGCGCCTCGCGAAACCGTTTCATGCGGGCATACTCCAACAGAGCCGGCGGTTTGCCTTGATCCAGGTACTGGTGCACCCAGAACGGCTGCCGCCCCTTGACGCTCTCCAGGTACAGCCGGTTGAGTGCCTTCGAAAACGACCAGAGCCGGACGCCCAGGTCCTCGAAGAACGACACCTCATCTCTAGTCAACTGGAACGGAACGGGTGAGACGCGCCAAGCCGGCGAAGACTCGAACAGCCCCGCCGCTTGCAGGGCATTATGCACGGTCGAGCAGCGCCGTCCCTCTTCGCTCAGCGGAGACGCGGGAGAGAAGCCGGAAGGGGACGCCGTATCCGAATACGGCTGGAGCGTGGGACCTGCCGTTGGGCCATGGGCCATGAGAGCCTCTATAACACGACCCTTCGCGGAGAGACAAGCGGAGGGAAGGAGCAGAATTCAAACTGAGGCACTACCAGGCGTCCATGCTGCCACGGTTGACGATGGTACGTAAGTCGGCTACCTTTCATCAGCGAATGTGGGGGCCTTGTCTTGGACGTGTCTGAACTCAAAGGAGAGTGCCTTGTGAAACGGTTTCAATTCCTCATAGCAATGGGCTTTATACTGGTTCTAAGCGGCTGCGGCGGGAACGCCCTGTTGCCAATGATGGGGGAGCCGCTGGACCGGGAGACGGCACGCATGGAGTTGAGTGCGGTCCAGGCGGTGCGCAATTCGTTACTGGTCAGCGATCTCGTGTTCGCGCCCGGCAACAGCCAGGAAGAACGAATCCGTGGGCACACGTCCTGTGGCCGGACCACGTGTCTCTCTAGCATATTAGGCCGGCCGTATCTCCGGATCAGCTTGGCCACCAGGATCGAGGCCGAGAATTCAGGGTTTTTCGCCGGGGATGCGGACATCAGTGCGCTGGAACGCTACCGGGGCGTGGCCCTGGGCGCGTTTCTCCGCACGGACACCCTGCGGACGGAGCACGTGGAAGTGGATACGGATATGCTGTCGTATGAAGGCTGGATGCAGTACAGTACGTTTGGCGCGGAACTCAATACCATCACGCATGGGATCATCAGCTATGGGAACCGTCAGAGGGTGCTGACCGGGGAGCGGTATGGTTTTGCCCACTCCTCCGGGATGGCGACGGACACCAATCCGGTCGACGGCGGCGCCACGTGGACGGGAGTCGTGATAGGCGGGAGAATCAGCCATGATGCCCTGGTCGGAATAGGCGTGCGGGGCCATGCCAGACTCACCTATGATTTCATGAATGAGAACATCGACGTGTTCCTCACCAATATCCAAAATTCCCGGCCCGAGGTAGATGGACGGCAGATCTATCCGAATATGACGTGGCAGAACCTACCGGTCAGGGATGGCCGGTTCGGGGCGAACTTCGATTCCCCCGAACTCGAAGGCCGGTTTTATGGTCCCAACCATGAGGAAGTCGGCGGCATCTTTGAACGCAACCAGATCATCGGAGCCTTCGGCGCGAAGCGCTAGAAACAGCTCTACCCCTACCTCCCCTTCACCCCTCCTTACAAAGGAGGGGAAAAAGAGAACTCCCTCGCCCCTGGAGGGTGTATAGACCGGAGCAATGTAGGTCGGATTAGCGTAGCGTAATCCGACAGAGAACTGAGCACAGACAGGAATAACAGAGGGAAACGCAGCAATGTAGGTCGGATTAGCGTAGCGTAATCCGACAGAGGGCTGAACACAGACAGGAGTAACAGAGGGAAACGCAGGGCACACATGAAAGGGCACGAAATCGACGTCGAGCAGTACCGGATCACCGAAGAACCGTTTTATGAAGAAATCGACGGTGAAATCGGGCTCGCCGACGTTGCGGCGCAACAGCATCTGCCGGTGATGCTCAAAGGCCCGACGGGCTGCGGCAAGACCCGGTTCGTGCAACACCTGGCCTACCGGTTGCAACGGCCGCTGATTACGGTGGCCTGCCATGAGGACCTGACCGCGTCGGACCTGGTGGGCCGGTATCTCCTCAAGGGCGAAGAGACCGTATGGATGGACGGCCCCTTGACCCTCGGGGTGAAACACGGGGCCATCGTTTACCTGGATGAAATCGTCGAAGCCCGAAAAGACACCACCGTGGTCGTCCACCCGCTCGGCGACGATCGCCGGTTTCTGCCGATCGAAAAACGCGGGCAGGTCATCGAAGCGGTGGATGACTTCATGCTCGTGATTTCCTACAATCCCGGCTACCAGAGCGTGCTCAAGGAATTGAAGCAAAGCACGAAACAGCGGTTCATGGCGATCGAGTTCACGTATCCGCCCGCGGACGTGGAAACGAAAATTATCGAGCATGAAGCCGGCGTGGCCAAGGACGTGGCCCAACGACTCGTCAAGCTGGGGGGCAAGGTGCGGACCCTGCGCAACCACGGGCTCGAAGAAGGCGTCAGCACGCGCCTGCTCATATACGCCGGCACCCTCATACGACAAGGCGTCGCCCCGGAGCGAGCCTGCGAGGTAGCCGTCATCCAGCCCATCACGGATGACGCAGACATGCACCGCAGCATACAAGAACTGGTCAAAGCAATCTTTTGATGAGCCTGCCCTGAGCGAAGCCGAAGGGCCACCGGCGAATGATTCCTGGCTTGCACCTGCGTCATTCCCGACTTCCCCCTCTGTCATCCTTGACAATATGGGCTGGATCCCCGATTAAGGATGTCGTGGATGGATCCAGGGTTTTTGCTTTTTCCTGTCTTTGTAAAAAAACAACCCTGGATTCTCGCGTTCGCAAGAATGACAGAAGGAGAAGATAGGGATGATAGAAGGGAAAGGCATGTCCGAACCACAAAACATTATCGCCGTCGTCTACGACTTCGATCACACCCTGAGCCCGCAGTACATGCAGGATCAGACGATCCTGCCGCACGCCGGGCTCGATCCGCAGGCCTTCTGGCAAAGCTGCACCGCGCTCATCACACAACAAGGTTACGACCAGGAACTCGCGTATATGAAGCGGATGCTGGAGCACGACGCCATCCGCACCCTTTCCAACCGGGACCTCCATGGGATGGGCGCGCAACTCACGTTTTTCCCCGGCATCCCGGACTGTTTCGGCGAATTGAACGCCATCATCCAACAACCCAAATATCAGGAATGGGACGTTCACGTGGAACACTACGTCGTCAGTTCGGGGTTGGAAGCGATCCTGGCAGGCAGCGAGATCGCGAAGTGGACCAAAGCCATCTGGGGATGTCAGTTCGATGAAGCCGGCGGGCACATCAGTTTCCCCAAGCGCACCATCAGTCATACGCAAAAAACGCAATATCTTTTCCGGGTCAACAAGCACCTGCTGGACCCGGCCCAGGACGTGAACGACCACGTGCCGGAAGAAGCCAGGCGCGTGCCGTTCCCGCATATGATCTACGTGGGCGACGGCCCGACCGACGTGCCGTGTTTCACCGTCATCAAGAAGCACGGCGGCCTCGCCGTGGCCGTGTACAATCCGGACGATCCCACGCGCCGGTCGTTCAAAAAATGTTACGACCTGGCGCACCATGCCGACCGCGTGCATTTCATGGCCCCGGCCGATTACCGCAGCGGGAGCCCGCTTCGCCTGATTCTGGAACAACACCTCACCGAAATCGCCGACAGCATCGTCGAACGCCGCCGCCACGCCATCGCCGCCACCCGCATCGCCGCCCCCCCGCCGTGAGGACCATGAAACATTATTATGTCTACATTATGAGTAGCCGGTCGAAAACGTTGTATACAGGCGTCACCAACAATCTCATTCGGCGGGTCCTTGAGCACAAGCAAGGGGTGGGCAGCCAATTCACCAGAAAATATCGCATTACGCGCCTCGTTCATTTTGAAGAAACCCGAGATGTCCATGCTGCGCTGACCCGAGAAAAACAGATCAAGAGCTGGACCCGTGCCAAAAAACTTCAACTCATTGATGCAGGCAATCCTGGATGGAAAGATTTGTCAACGGACTGGGAAACTCCAGCATGATGGTGACGTATGATTCGGGCGTTGACAAACCGAAAGTTGTCATCCTCATCCCCGTCCTCATCC
>JAJDZI010000029.1 GCA_022824735.1 Nitrospirales bacterium | reverse complement strand
GGGCTGGCGGGGTCCGAGGCCGACGTGACCCGGCTGCGGCTCGGGTTGGAGGGGCAATGGCAACTGGCCCTGGAGCGCTTCGGGCAACTGACGCCCAGCCTGGCGGTGGGCGCGCGCCATGACGGCGGCGATGCCGAGACCGGCTTCGGGGTGGAACTGGGCGGGGGCCTGGCGTGGAATGCCCCCGACGTGGGCCTGGCGCTGAATCTGGAGGGGCGCACGCTGCTGGCGCACCGGGATGACGACTTCCGGGATCAAGGCGTGGCCGCCGCCTTTACCTTCGACCCCGACCCGGCCAGTCCCCGGGGCCCATCGCTGAGCCTCCGGCAGGATTGGGGCGGCCGGGCGACCGGCGGACTGAATGCGTTGTTTGCGGCAGACCCGCTGGCATCGCAGGCCGGCGCACAGGGCACCCCAGCCACGAGCCGTTGGGGAGCGGAGGCGGCCTGGGGCTTCCCGGCCTTTGGCGGCGCGTTCACCGGCAGCCCGCACGTGGGCCTGGGGCTGGGGCCAGGGAGCCGGAATTACACCCTGGGCTGGCGCCTGGTGCCGGCCACCACCGCCTCGGCGCTGACGCTGGATCTCCAAACCACACGCCAGGAATTCGACGGGTCCCAACCGGCCCACACCGTCGGGCTGGAAGTCACGACCCAGTGGTGAGGGGTGTGCTCTATGCCCCGACTTTGAAAGACAACCCCCTCAATCCCCCTTATCAGGGGGACGACAGGTTCTTCCCCCCCTGATAAGGGGGGGTTGCGGCAGACCCGCTGGCACAGCAGGCCGGCGGGACCCCGGCCACGACCCAGTGGTGAGGGGAACATGGTGGTGGACAACCACAGGGGGTTGTCCCTACCAACAAAGGAGGGGAACCCCCTCTCCCCTTTTTGTGGGAGAGGGCTGGGGTGAGGGAAAACGTGTCAACCATCCCAGCCCCTCGTAGGGGATGGCCCCCGTGCCGTCCCAGCCCCTGAGAGATGGCGCGGCTACACAGGCAAAAAGAAAAGACTCTGGATCCCGATCGGGGTCGGGGATGACGGAGGGGGAGTCGGGGATTGTATGTGTTCAGTCATTCGCTGACAGTTCCCCCTCTGTCATCCCTGTATGTGTTCACTAATTCGTTGACAGCATGTAAGGACAACCCCCTGTGGTTGTCCTGTCTGTGGAGGGCAGGCACAGGGGCCTGCCCCGACTCACCCTCACCTTCATCCTCTCCCATCAAGGGAGAGGACATTCCATTCCATGCCTCCCCTCGCCCCTTGTGGGAGAGGGGGTTCCCCTCCTTTTTCTGTCATCCTTGACATCTTTAATCGAGGATCCAGGGTTCGTTGTGCTATGGTGCGGGCACCATGCTCTTGGCCGGAATCTTCGGAGGCATCCTGTTTGTCCTACTGATTATCGGGGACTGGTATCAATTCACCAGTCTCCGGCCCTTTGCCGCGCAATACGGGTTCGGTATCGCCCGCCGGCGTGACGGCCTCGACTCCCTCTCCTGTCACGACCTGATCAAGCGATTCGGAAAACACGATACCATTGCCCTGCCCCACGGCGTGGCCCGCTGGTTCGGCGCACAAGAAGTAATTTCGCTCCGGCCCTCGTACCAATTATTCTCCATGCGATTCCGCACGGCATGGCCGCTCAAAGGCACCATCACGCTTCATGCCACCGAAGCCGGCGTGACCCTGCGCCTCACCAAACGCGTGCCCTGGTCGTCGGGCCTGCTCACCCTGACGTGGCTGGGCCTTGTGGCGCTCGGCACATTGGCGTTTCTGATCACGTTCGCGATCGACGGTGGATTCAATTCGGCAAGCGGCTGGTTCCTGGCCCTTGGCATAGCGGGGCTCGGCGCCCTGGTCCTGCTCTTCGGGTTGATCCTGATCTCCCTGGCCTACCGGCTTGAAGATTCCCGGCTCATGCAGGTCTATGGGGAACTCCAGGACGCATGGCTTAATTCGCGGCAGCCCTCTGCCCAGGCATCCCAAGTCGCGTCACCGGAATAGCCGCGCACGGGATGGGCCTTACCCATCTGAGGGTTTGAGGAGATCCTGTGGTTTTTTGAGGAGGGTGTCAGCGCGGAATTTGGGGATGACATAGACCCAGCCCCCGACCCGTTTGTTCAGGGCTTCGATTTCGGCTTTGACTTCGGCTTCGGATTTGATCCCGGGTTGCTCGGGATTGGTGCCGGCTTCCTTCCCTTGCGTGTCTCCATCGAATGGCTCGCCGGCCTGGGGTTCTGATTCTTTTTCCGGTTCCGCATCTTTTTCCGGTTCAGGTTTCCAGACCAGGTCGGCGTTGAAGACTGCGGAGATCGTCACATAGTGCTTGTCGTCTTTCGGAAGGAGTTGCACGGTTCCCTGGAGGCCGTCGAAGGTTTCGAACACGGCGGTCCTGACCGGTTGGCCGGCGAACGGGACTTCGTTCTGCGGTTTGACGTCGTCCAACGAAAGGGACGTGACCGTGGACACGATGTTGTTCACGGTAAATTGTGATTCGATTTCCAACCCTTCCGGCAGGTTGGCCACTTGATAGTTGAGATCCGTGGGCCTGGCTTTCTCCACGACCAGCCGGGTTGTATCCGGGTGGGTCACAACCAGGCGCCTCACTCGTTTGGTTTCAATCTGCGTGAGTTCCTTGTCCAGCCATTTGCCCGGATTCTTTTCGACCGTGAGTCTGCCCTCGACCAGCCACGCCTGCGGGTCTCCGGCTTTGCGGATAAACAGTTCCTTGTACCCGCTCTTCCCCTGCGCCGGTCGATCATTGCCGATGACGGTCGCCGCCACGGTGTTGTCCGCGGCATCCTTGAGGATGATGCCCGTGGATAGCGAGCCCTCGGCTTCCACGTCCTGCACCCCCAGTTTTTCGTAGAGTTCCGGTTTCCGAGTTTTGGGTTCGAGCGTTGTGAGTTCCGCGACGCCGATGAGTGTCTCCCGCACGATTCCGAGGTCAGCCGGGTAGTCATATTTCTCCTTGACGCGCCATAGATCTTCCTGCCGGCGAAGCGTGATGGCGCCGCTTTGCGTGGCCACGCTCAGCTCCGTGACGTCGTTGATCACGGTCTTGAGTTCCGGGAAGACGGGTTGGCCCGTCGCCGGAACGCCGCGTTCTTGTTGTTCGGCCGTGAACACCGCCACGATGATCAGGACGGTAGCGATGGCAGCCAGCATGCTGAGGGTCTTGAGCGTCATGTTCATGGGATGACGGCACTCATTCGTTGATCGTCTC
This sequence comes from Nitrospirales bacterium, assembly GCA_022824735.1. GTDB lineage: Bacteria > Nitrospirota > Nitrospiria > Nitrospirales > UBA8639 > Bin75. The sequence goes on along the minus strand of JAJDZI010000029.1, from coordinate 14,460 downwards.
TTCCCTCACCCCGGCCCTCTCCCGGGGGGAGAGGGGGAAAGTTCGTTGCCGCGCCGGCGGCGGCGCATATTCCAAGCGCCGAGCACGACACCGCCCACGGCGATCACCATCGGCATCAGGCCGATATTCAGAAACTTCACGACGTTTTCGAGGCTATCGATGTTTTTCTGTAATTCATGCTGGACGTTGCGCAGGGCTTTTCTGGTCGCCACCAAGTCCTCCCGGAAGCCCTCCAGCGCGGCTTGTTGTTCGGGACTCAGGATGATGGTGGTCTGGTCTTCTTTGCGTCTCTGCAAGTCCTGAATTTTACGTTCGGTGTCTTTCAGGCGCTGCTGCAGGGCTTGTTCTTTTTGCCGGTACCGTGCTTCGGCTTCCTGTTGGATGGCCCTGACCAGCGTGAAGGGGCGCGAGAAGCTCCCCCGGTTCCTGACGCTGATCAGGTCGTGACTGCCGGTCAAGTTGTCCAGGGCATTGGTCACGAAATCGTTGTTCGCGGCGGTCGGGATCCCGATCCGCTGTCCAAGAAAGTTTTGGGTTTGAACCCAAAACCGGTCCTGTAGCATGTCGGTGTCCGCCACCACGATGACGTTGATCGGCTCCGCGGATTCCGCCACGTGCGGGCGTTGTTCGGTTTGCTTGTCGCTCTTGGCCGTCTCCGGTTCCCTTGGTTCGTCCGTTTCCTTCGCGGGCGGACGGCCGCCGGGAAAGGCTGTTTTCACGTTGCCGGTCAGGCGGGCAGCGAGCACGAGGGTTTCGTTTCCCGGCTGATAGTCTCGCAGGATGCCTTCGACGTCGGGCATGAACTGCAAGCGCGCGGCCTCGACCTGCATGGCCTGTTCATCGGTTTCCACCAAGGGGGTCCACTCGATCTCGCTGCCTTCTTTTTTCCGCAGGACCCCGGCCGAGGCCAGGGCGAGGTTCGGGAGCTTGGCCGTCACGACGTCCTCGGCATTGAGTTGCCGGGGCGTCAGGTCGATCCATACGGGGTAGTCCGCAACCATCGTGCGGCCTTCTTTTTGAAAGTTGACCCGTTTGGCCAAGGGGAGATCGCCCACCACTTTGCCGTCAACCAGTTCGATTCCCCAGGCGTCGAAAACCGGGGCCAGATCGGAACGGCGCGGGCCCTGCATGCCCATCGGGTTTTGGGGATTGGGCAACACGTGGTCGGCCTCACTGTGGGGGTCCACGAAGACGACGGCACGGCCACCGCGCAACACGAACTGATCGATGGCATAGAGGGTCGGCGCGCTCAACTGCTTGGGATGCGCCACCATGAGCACGTCCACGTCTTCGGGGACGTCCGTGACGTCTTTGTCCAGCACCTTGACGTCCATCACCTCCCGGATGCTGTCCATGATCATCCAGGGCTGCCCTCCGCCCGCGGCTTGCTGCGGAAACGGCCTTTGCGGGCCACCGTCCAAGGGCAGGGTACTCAACAGACCGACAACTTTCTGTTTGGGGTTGGCCAACCGGTACACGAGTTTGGTGAGATCGTATTCGAGAAATTCCTCACGGCTCTGTTGAAAGAACGGAATGAGTTCCCGGTCGTCCGTGGCATTGGTGCCCACGAGTCCGAAATAGAACTGCGCGTTGCCCTGATCGATCGGCACGCCGCGCAGGCCGTATCCGACGGCGCGATCTTCCTCCTCCGAAAAGGGCTCAGGGTCGATGACGTGCAGGACCAGGTTGCCACCGGCAGCTTGCTCATATTCCTGCAACAGTTCCAGCACCCGGTTGGTATAGCCCCGGATGCCGGCCAGTTCCACCGCCAGCTTCTTCGACAGGTACAACCGCAGGGTCACCGGCTCGTCGAGCCCCTGCAGGATGTTCCTGCTGCCCTCGGACAGGGTATAGAGGCGTTGTTCCGTGAGATCGAGACGGGCCGACCGGAACGCCACGTGACTCAGGACGTTCACCGTGAAAAACAGGACCACCGCAATAGCCAGTCCGCCTCCTGTCAGAAGCCTGGTGTTCATGGATCCTTTATTCCGCTTTCTTCCATTCCAGCATGAGCGCCGTGGCAAACAGCCAAAAGCCGATGAGTGAGAGGAAATACACCAGGTCGCGCAAGTCGACGACCCCGCGACTCAGGGCGTTGAAGTGCGTCAGGAAGCTGAACGAGCTGATGAGTTCCACCACGAATTGCGGGGCCCACCCGCTGAACAGATCCAGCACCATGGAAAAACCGCTGAGGACGAACCCCAACCCGACCACCACGCTGATCACAAAGGCAATAACCTGGTTCTTGGTGAGGGCCGACATGCATGAACCGATCGCCATAAAGCCGCCTGCCATCAAAAAGCTGCCGAGGTAGCTTGCCAGGATGACCCCGTTGTCCGGCTTTCCCAGGATATTCACGGTCACCCACATGGGAAAGGTGAGCGCCAACGTAATGCCGGTAAAACACCAGGCGGCCAGAAACTTGCCGATCACGGCTTCCCATAAGGTCACAGGTAGTGTGAACAGTAATTCGATGGTCCCCCCGCGGCGCTCCTCGGCCCAGAGCCGCATGGCCAGGGCCGGGATCAGCACCAGGTAGAGCCATGGATGAAAGTCGAAAAAGGGAATGAGGTCCGCTTGGCCACGGGCGAAGAAATCTCCCAGGTAGAAGGTAAAGGCCCCGGCCAGCATCAAAAAAATGATGATGAACACCGCGGCAATCGGGGTGGCGAAGTACCCGACCAGTTCCCGTTTGAAAATGACGCCGATCCTGCCCATGAAGCGCTGTGTTACCTACGTGATGTGATTGATGCGAACATAGCCAATGATACTCGAAGTTGTCATTCTGAACAAAATGAAGAATCTCTCCTCATTGGGTGCACAGAAAAGCAGATCCTTCGCTTTGCTCAGGATGACAACCTGATCCCATACTCATCTTTTGGTATGCGGGTTACCATCCTGCCGCCCTGTTCCTACGTGAGGGCTTGGGCGGGTATGGTCAACGAGCGGAACACTTCATCCAGGTGCCCGTGCTCTACGGACAATTCCACCACGTCCCAGTTCTGCTGATGGACGCACTGGCTGACGGCTGCGATGATAGGTTGCCCGTCCTTCGGAAGGATCCGATATTCCGGCGCGGTTCCATCGAGGGCCTCCGCCCGCTCAACGCCGGGCAACCCTTCCAGTGTCGCCTGCACGCCATCGGCGCTCGGCCCCCGCAATCGAAGGATCACCGCATTGTGATACCGGGACCGGGCCTCCAACTCTGCCGGCGTTCCGTCGGTGATCACCTTACCCTTGGCGATGATCATGGCGCGCGTACAGACCGCGTGGACCTCTTCCAACACGTGTGTGGACAGAATAATGGCCTTTTCCCGCGCCATGGCTTTGATGAGCCCGCGCACTTCATGTTTCTGGTTGGGATCGAGCCCGTCGGTGGGTTCGTCGAGAATCAACACGGACGGATCATGCAGGATGGCTTGGGCCAGGCCCACCCGGCGCTTGAACCCTTTGGAGAGGGTGTCGATGGGCTGGTGCGCCACCCCTTCGAGATTCACTTTTTCCATGGTCTCCGCCACCCGGCGATGCAACTCCGCTCCACGAAACCCGCGCATTTCGCCGATGAACATCAGAAAGCTCAGCGGCGTCATCTCACCATAGGCCGGCGCGCCTTCCGGCAAATACCCCAGGCTCTTTTTCGCTTCGAGCGGCTGTTTCCAGACGTCGAAGCCGTTGACCTTGACGGTGCCTCCGGTCGGGGTCAGAAATCCCGTAATCATCTTCATGGTCGTGGATTTGCCCGCGCCATTGGGTCCCAAAAACCCCAGTACCTCGCCACGACCGACCGTAAATGACACGTCTTCCACGGCCACGATCGGCCCGAATGTTTTCCGAAGTTGTTCCAGTTTGACCATCGCGTCCATCGTTTTCATCCTGTTTCATAATATAACCACGTGTGCCGGAGTCAAGAGCCCTGCACCGGATTTTCCCCGTACACGATTTGCGGGCTCTCTCTAAGTGACATTGGCGGATTTTGAGAACGTCGGGAGGTTAGATTTCCGAGGAACGCTCCACGTCCACAATGACCAGCATCCCACGCATGATCGGATGCAGCGTGCAGTGGTAAGGGTACTGCCCGGGCGGCAGTTGAGCCACTTCAAACACACCATCCGGCCCGATGGGCCCGGAATCGAAGGCGCAGAGACCGCTTCCCCGGCATCCGTCATGCGTAATCGTGTGATGCGAGCCGGTGGGATTCTCCCACAGAATCGGGCTGCCGGCCGTTACCGTGGCAGTGACCGGGGCGAAATACGGCGACCACGATTCCATTTGAATCCTGAAGGGTATCGACACGGCACCGACCCAGGAGGCGGTAAGGAGCATCACCAGCACGCCCAGTGCGGAGTATTCCATGATTGCATTGCGTTGCAGCATTCTTCGGCTCTCCGACGTCACGTTGTCACGAAGCACGGTTGCCCATATTCATAGTATACACCCCGATGTAAACGGAACGCCAATTGATCATTAAAGTCTGGCTGGCCGAGCGTCTTGAGCAAGCAGCCCCCAAGAACCTGCCAACGCTTCAATGAGGCCGAGGCACGCATGCCTCGGAATTTGCGAGTCGTCAACGCGTAGGGTACTGACGGGCAATGCGGAGTCTTGCGATTTCTCTCGAATCTCATCGGCGACAGTCGTCGCTTGATCAACAACCGTACGCCTATCAACCACATAGACTAAACGCCGAGGCAATTTCGTTCTGGCGTTCAGGGTCAGATACCAGATTGCCATCACCGAGGTCTTGCCGAGACCTGTCGGGATATCGAGCGCAGAAGGGATTTGTCCTTTGGCGAAATAATCATGGTACAGACGTTTCTGCCACGCAAATGGAGGAAATCCCGTCAGCGTTTCAAATTTTTGTTCAAAACTGTCTTCCAAACGCGCTTTCATTTCCTTGATGTGTTGTCTTTGCTCTCGAGGACTTCGCCCGTTACTCGATCTACTTCCTCCTTGCTTTGCCGCAGCAAGGCGATTTCGGATGGTGTCAACATCCGGGGAGCGGGCGAGGTACCGAGCTTCTGATTGAGTAAGGCAATCGAAGGCGTGGCCGAAGTATGCCTTCCACCATTTCTCAAAGTTTGATCCGTGCTTTTGTTGGAGTTCATAGAACTGCTTCTGTAAAGGGGATCGATATATGGACCGATATAGGAATGCCCCCACCGTTCCTGATTCTTATTTCCAAAGACGTTGCCTCAAGCCATTTCGAACGGCTCGACCGTGATCTGGACGACGCGGTCGCGGGCCTGCCAGAGATCATAGGCCATCTGCATGCCAAGCCACGTTTCCGGGGTGGAACCGAACGCCTTGGACAGACGAATGGCCATGTCGATGGACACGCCGGCGTTCTCATTGACGAGGTCTGAGAGGGTTTGGCGCGTGACGCCGAGTCCTTCTGCAGCCCGCGTGACGGATAAGCCGAGCGGTTCAAGGCACTGTCGTCTCACGATGCCTCCCGGATGAGGGGGATTATGCATGGCCATAGTTCTGTACCTCCTCAGTGATAGTCAATGTAATCGACATCGACCGCTGATCCATCTTTAAAGCGAAAGATCACGCGCCAGTTTCCAGACACTGTGACGGCAAACCAGCCTTTCATCGCACCCCTCAATGCGTGAAGCCGAAATCCCGGCAAATCCATGCCATTGGGTTTGCGGCTTCGATCCAGCGCGGCCAGAATATCCCGAAGTTTCTCGATATGTTCGGGCGCGACTCGCCGTGCCGTCCGACCGTCATAGAGGGCTTTCAGACCGCGGTGCTTGAACGAGGCGATCACAACGAGAGTATATCGTGTCGCCTATCACCTGACAACATGCAGAACGGGCCGTTTCAATAACTCCCTCCTGCGGGCCGATTTTTGTGAAAGAATTTGCTTCTTTCTCTCAACGCGAGACAAGGTATTTCACGAGCTTTTCCATGGTCAGGCCCTGAACCACGATGGAAAACACCACGACGACGTAGGTTATGGCCAGGATCACGTCGCGCTCAGGTCCGGAAGGCAACGACAGGGCCAGGGCCACGCTGATGCCGCCCCGTAATCCGCCCCACGTCATCAGCCACACGGCTCCGGGCGTGAATGAGCGCACGCGGCTCAGCACTGCGATCGGCACCCCAATCGCCAAGAGTCGCGACAGGAGAATGAGCGGAATCATCACCGCGCTTGCGAGCAGATAATCTTGGGTAAACGTGAGGACAAGCACTTCCAGACCAATCAACACGAACAGGACCGCGTTCAGGATTTCGTCAATCAGTTCCCAAAACGTGTCCAGGTGTTCGCGGGTTTTTTCCGACATTGCCAGTACGCGCCCTTGATTGCCTACCATCAAGCCTGCCACCACCATGGCGATGGGACCGGAGAGGTGCAACGCGCTCGCCAGGGCATAGCCCCCGGTGACGAGTGACAGGGTGATCAGGACTTCGATCTGGTACTGGTCGATACTCTTCAGGAGTCCATAGGCCAGGTAGCCCAGCCCCAGCCCGAAGACAACCCCGCCCACGGCTTCCTGCGCGAACAACCCCGCGACGTGACCCACGGTGGGTTCATGCGTCCCGGCCGCGACTTCGGCCAGGACCAAAAAGACCACCACCCCCACGCCGTCGTTAAAGAGTGATTCCCCCGTAATCTTTACCTCCAAACTCTTGGGGGCGCCGGCGTTTTTCAACAGGCTCAGGACTGCAATGGGATCGGTCGGTGAAATCAGGGCTCCGAACACCAAACAGGTGAGATAGGACAGCGGAATGCCGATCAGGGCCAGCACCCAATAGGTGAAGGTGCCCACCAAGAAGGTGGATATCAGGATGCCGATGGTGGCTAACGATCCGATGGCCCATTTCTGGTTGAACAGGTCGTTGAGATTCACGTGCAAGGCCCCGGCAAAGAGCAAAAAACTCAACATGCCGTGCAACAGGGTTTTGTTGAAGTCGATGGACTCCAGCCACCCGGCGGCCAGGGCTTCCACGTGATACCCCAAGAGATCGATCCCGTGCAGCAGGAGGGACCCGGCCAGGGCGATCACCATCACGCCGATGGTAACGGGTAATCGGATGAACCGGTAATTGAGATATGAGAATCCGGCCGTCAGCGTGAGGACGATGGCAAGGATGTCGAATAAATCCATGGGAGGAGACAGATCGGGTTAAGCCGGTTTGTCGCAGTTGAGGGGGGCGAGGAAGGATTTGTCTCTCGGGTTGCCTTAACTGAATGCGGAAAAGCCTTCGGGGGTTTTCTTTCAGGACGACCTTACTTCTTTGGCTTGAGTTCAGCGACGTCATCGGGATCGGGGATCACCAGAAATTCGGGATAGGCCTCAATGCCCAACTCCGCCACGTCCTGACCGAGTTCCTCGACGTGTAGCGAGACCCGTGCCCCCAAGGTTCTGTCGATGACCAGCCACAGGACCCCTGAGGCGCCGAACACAAATACCCCGATCGCGACGATCCCCATGAGTTGCACTCCGACGTTCCCGCCGGCAGCAATACACACGGCCAGCGTCCCCCACATCCCGGCCATGAGATGGGCCGGAACGGCACCCACGACGTCGTCAATCTTCAGGGTTTCCAGGAGCCTGATCCCTGCCGTACACAGCACCCCGCCCGCGGCACCGATCACGATGGCCCAGTGATGCTCGACAATATCAGGTCCCGCGGTAATCGACACGAGCCCGGCAATCGCCCCGTTCAGCCCGGCAAACAGGTCGTACCGGCCCAAAATGGGTTTGGATACGGAGATCGCCGCCATCACCCCCGCCGCTGCTGCCAGATTCGTATTCACGAGGATAATGCTGATGGCCACGGCATCACCGACCCCGACCAATGCCAATTGCGAACCGCCATTGAACCCGAACCAGCCCAGCCAGAGAATGAACACGCCCAGCGTGACGGCGGGCACGTTCGACGGCGGCGTGAGCTTGATCGTCCCATCCGGCCGGAACTTCCTGAGCCTGGGTCCCACCACGATCGCCCCGGCCAACGCCGCCCACCCGCCGGTCGAATGCACGATGGTAGAGCCGGCGAAATCCTTGAACCCCATTTGATTGAGCCAGCCGCCGCCCCACGTCCACGAGCCAATCACGGGATAGATGAACGCCGTGAGGATTAATGTAAACAGGAAGAACGACCAGAGTTTGACCCGTTCGGCCAACGTTCCCGACACGATGGAGGCCGTGGTCGCCACGAATACCATCTGGAAAAACCAGTCCGACATGACGGAGTAGCCGTTCTCGACGACCGCTTTTTCCATGGAGGCATCGCCCTTGAGCAGGGCGATCTCTGCAGCGGAAGGACCGTAGAGGAATGTGAAGGAGCCGATCCAGGACCCGACGTCCACGTACATCAAGTTGTAGCCGATCGTGAAGTAGGCGAGCCCTGCGATCGCGTAGAGGCCGATGTTCTTGAGACAGATGACGGACGCGTTCTTCGTACGAACGGACCCGGACTCGAGCATAGTGAAGCCCGCGCACATCCACATCACCAGCACGCCCCAGATCAAGAACGCAAAAGTGTTGAGGACGAAACTCAACGCTTCCCCCTTTGCCCGAAACCGCCGTCATCATAGCAGAAGAGGGTGCGATGTCAATAAGCACCGCATTCAGAGGGTCGAGTGCGTGCCGTCACAAAACGGTGGGGTGCCGGTATGCTTGCATCCGCAAAACGCGACCTGCTTTTTTTCGGGAATCTCAACTTCCATGGGTGTGAACTCGGTTCCCTCGTGCGAGCCATCACAGAACGGTTGGTTCTTGGATCGGCCACACCGGCACCAATGATATTTTCCGGGCTCGACTTCCGTGACGTAGGGCATGCGTTGCGCGATGATTGGATCTGCCATCGATGTTCTCCTTTCGTTGAAAAACGGGTTATGATAACGGATAACGGTCTGTTCTTCCGGCTTCTTCGGCGCCTTGCCAAGTAACGGGATCTTTCAATGCCGTGGTTCCCTGTAGAGGGCATAATCCACCGTTGTCGGAACCTCGATCATGGCGAGACGAAGCGGGCCGGCTTGCTCCGCGTGGATCGCGATCGAACCGTTCGTGCCGGCGTGGACGACCGCAAAATATCTTGGCGCAAGCTGATGTTGTTCTGAAGCAGCCTCATCGCCCAGCGTTCCTTGTCCATCGATGACGACCATGGCCAGGGTGCGATTCGCGGACAGTTCTCGCCGGTACCGCCGGTTCGATGGAATGAGAATATCCTGCATCGCCGCTTCGGTTACGAGCGAGACCGGCGCGCCGTTCCCGATGACGTGTTTCAGGGTCACTCCGTCACGAACCTCGACGGGAAAATCCTCGTGGCGAAATTCCGCATACGTCGGGGTCCGGCGGACGGTTTCTTTCAGGTTCGGCTCGAACCAGATCTGAAAAAATTCATTATGATCGCTGACCGTTTCCTCTTCATGCGAGACACCTGACCCCGTCTGCATCACCTGCGCGCCTCCGGCTTTTACCCGGCTTCGATTGCCCATGGTATCGTAGTGGCCGATTTCTCCTTCGAGGGCATAGCTCATGATTTCAAAGGCCTGATGAGGATGAAGGCCGATTTTCCCGTACCCCTTGGCCGTGGCCCAGGCCCAGTAAAACAGGGGACCCGTATGAGGAACGTCGGGACTTTCGTCGGGAAATCCGAGAGGCTTGATCTCCGTGATCCGCCCCCCATCGAACGCGCCTGTCCCTTGAACTTCAGGAGGATAGATTGTAATGTCCATCGGTTTTGCTATCGTGTTCATCTACGCTTTCCTTTCGATTGATAACCATGACATGAGCAATGGTTGTGCCAAAACAGGTCAACGATCATAACCAATTGTTTCATAAATGATTTTTTGCAACACTTTTACTTCATAATGTGCTACTTATATGCGTAAATTACTACATTGAGTGGATATATTACGTAAATTCGTATATTTTCAGGGATGGGTTCATCAGGCGGCAACCGTTAAACAGCCGGGAGATTCACGATGGGAAAACTATTCGATACGGATCAAACATTGGCGCTGGCTGAGTTCATTATTGAACATTCAGGTGATGCGATCATTTTTCACGATTGCCACGGGGTGATTCTGAACGCCAATAAAGCTGCTTGCAGACTTCTCGATTATTCGGAGCAGGAATTAATCGGCCTGATGATTCAGGACATTAATCCCGATTCTACGAAGGAGACCTGGCAGAGGTTTTGGCCGGAACTGAAACAGGCTCAAGCGCTGACGTTCGAGGCTCGCCATTGTTCCAAGGATGGTTCCGTGATTCCCGTGGATATCACCGTCAATTATATAGAATTCGATAAGCGAGAGTACGCCGTGGCTTTTCTCCGGGATATCACAAGCCGAAAAAAAATTGAAGAGGACAAAGCCAACGCGTTTGAAGAAATCAATCGATTGCGCAAACAGTTAGAGCTTGAGAACGAGTACCTTCATGAAGAAGTGAGAGAACTCCAGGCGTTTGGCAATATCATCGGGAACAGTTTATTGCTCCAGCATATCTTGAGACAAATCGAAATGGTTGCTCCCACCGATGCCAATGTCCTGATAACCGGAGAATCCGGAACGGGCAAGGAGCTTATTGTCCACGAAATTCACAAACGGAGCCCCAGGGCGTCCCGGCCGTTGATTCGAGTCAACTGCGCGTCGATTCCAAGAGAACTCTATGAAAGCGAATTTTTCGGCCACGTGAAAGGAGCCTTCACGGGTGCCGTCAGGGGTCGCGTCGGACGGTTTGAATTGGCCAATGGAGGAACGCTGTTCCTGGACGAAGTAGGAGAAATCCCCCTGGACTTGCAAAGCAAATTACTGCGAGTCCTTCAGGAAGGCACGTTCGAGCGGGTGGGAGACGAAACAACGATCACATCGGACGTTCGCGTGATCGGGGCCACCAATCGACACTTGAAAAACGAGTTGGATAGCGGAACGTTTCGGGAAGACCTTTTTTATCGTCTCAATGTTTTTCCCATCGTCGTGCCGCCATTACGAGAAAGAAAAGAAGATATCCCCGCATTGGCCGGTCATTTTTTAAAACTTGCGCAAGAAAAATTCAATCGCACGGGGATTCAGTTATCCAAGGCCAATATCCTCACGCTCGAGAATTATGACTGGCCCGGCAATATCAGAGAGTTGCAAAACGTGATTGAGCGTGCCGTGATTATTGCCCCGGCCAACAGGCTGGTGCTTGATTTGCCCAAGAATCCGAAAAGCCGCGGCGGCGCGCCCCCAAAAACAACCGTTCCGGCTTCCGGGCCAGTGCTTACGTTTGATGACGTCAAACAATTCGAACGGCAAAACATTCTCAACGCATTACACCGGGCCAACTGGAAAATCTTCGGAAAAAATGGCGCCGCAGAGTTACTCGGCATTCCCCCCACAACCTTGACGTCAAGAATCCAACGCATGGGCCTGAAAAAACCGGCGAACTAGCGTACCTGACCACCTTTTCCGGATATTCATAATAAAATTCAACACATCCTATTCGTGGAATTTACATGAAACAACTAAGAAATGAATTGAGATTTTTAAAATACTTGATTTTAAATATATTATTAAAAACATATAGTTATACCAAGAATAGTGGAAATTGAAATGGAAATGATATGAGAATATAATAGATTTATGATTAAATATGACATCCCCAAAAACTGGATTCAATTTGATGGTCATAGCAGAGATCTGACCAGTGCCTATACGGAAGCGAAGGCCGCAATTCTTTCGCTGCAAACAGTCCCCTACCAACGTCGTTGGGTTGAGGCGCTTCAAGACATTGAATTAAAGCGCGAAGTCGCCGGGACGTCACGGATTGAAGGCGCCGAATTTACAGAGCAGGAACTCGACCTGGCCTTCCAGCAAACCCCGGACCAATTAATCACGCGTTCTCAGAGACAGGCTCACGCCGTCGTCAAAACCTACCGCTGGCTTGCCACGCTTCCCCGGGACAGACCTGTTACCGCAAATCTGATTTTTCATATTCATCGGACTATTGTGACGGGCGCGGACGATGATCATTGTCCACCCGGACAATTAAGGAAGGACAATCAGAACGTGAACTTCGGGATGCCCAGGCATCGAGGCGCCGAAGGTGGCGCAGAGTGCGCATCAGCTTTTCAACAACTCAGCGAGGCCATTCAACGAGAATTCCAGGATCAGGACCCGCTCTTCCAGGCATTAGCAGCCCACTATCATCTGGCAGCCATGCACCCCTTCCTTGATGGAAACGGCCGAACCGCCCGAGCTCTGGAAGCACTGATGCTCCAACGGGCCGGGCTTCGTGACACGTGCTTCATTGCGATGTCCAATTATTATTATGACGAGAAAAATGCCTATCTTACCGCCTTGGCTGAAGTCCGACGGTCTGGCCACAACCTGACGCCTTTCCTCATTTTCGGCCTCAGGGGCATTGCCCTCCAAAGCAAGCGAGTCCTTGCCGAAATTCAGCGTCACATTTCCAAGGTGCTCTACCGGGATCTGATGTACGAACTGTTTAACAGGCTGAAATCAAAGCGGAAGCGAGTCATCGCGGAACGCCAGTTGGAGATTCTCAAAATCTTACTTGAGGTCGATTCCATGGATTTTGGCCGACTGCTAAAAATGACCGAGAGTGCCTACCGCACGTTAAAGGATCCATTGGGAGGCTTGGTCCGCGATCTGCTCAACCTGAAAGATTTGAACGCGATCTCCATCAAGCAAATCGGGCAAGGCCGATATGAAGTCGCCGTCAACCCGGAATGGCCGGCGCGTCTCAGCGAGACCGACTTCTTTGCAACAATGAAGCAATACCCCAAAGCCAAAACGCTTTCGTTCCTGCGCTAAAAAAATAAGGAGGGGCTTCTTCTCACATGAAGAAGACGAAGGCTAGTGGTTGTCGTGGCGATTCTTCTTGTCATTGCCGGAACAATCACGTATAAATTTACAACTGTCTTCCGTCCTTGCCTACAGATAACATGCCTCCCTCTCCTATCGGATGCGCGACCCCGAATATCCACCCTATTGGTGGAATGAGCTCGAGCATTTACCAAATGCCTATGAGGCTCTTCTCATTATTGAGAGAGAGGACGGTTCCCCAATGTGGGGGATATAACAGAGGACTGTTATTTGTCGACACATTGCATTGTCTCCTTCTGTCATCCTCGACATCTTTAATCGAGGATCCAGGGTCGTTGCTTTTTCTTTCGGATGGAAAGACAAAAAGACTCTGGATCCCCGATCGGGGTCGGGGATGACAGAAGGAAGCTATCGCAAGAAATTGTCGAGCAATCGGAGCGCTTCCCATTGAAAGTCGAGTTACGTTCTACTGCCAGATAGCTTACCTCACTGCCATTTTTTATCCCTTAATTTTTGAGAGCGCACACTATCCTAAGCCGACATTGGATAGATGACAGGACACTAGGCTTCACAAGACTCAACCGCGCCGCCGCCGTCCCAATCGACAAATGGCTCTTGCCGCCAAGTCGAGAGCGTCCCGTCCAGCCGGATATTCGGAACCTCGGCCTGGAACCTGGTCTTCCTGCATCCACGCTCCGGATCGGCCTCGGGGAGGATTGCCAAAACGCGCACTTCGATGGACTCCCGCAATGGCGCATCGTCCCGGGTGTTGGGATCCCGGAACGCGGCGTGAAAGACTCCGCGTGCGGCGGCGTTTTCCTGCCGTGAGTCGTACTGCTTGAAAATCAGCGCCTCGCTCGGCCGCATGCGCGGAAAGTAATACCAGGCCTGGGCAGCGTTATGAATCAGGCGGCAATTGATCAGGCGGGTTCGGGGCTCGGTGCGTCGATGGCCATCGTTGTACACGATATCGTCTACGGCAACGGTGGTGAGATCACACAGGGCGAGCGGCATCCACTCGATTGCACGACCCGGATTGGTTCCACGCCAGACGTTGAACAGGGCGAAGTGATGCCCCTCCGGCACATCCGTGAAATCCTCCACGAAGGGAGTAAAATCGCTGTGGGCCGTCACGGCATAAAGACCCAAATTCGCGGGCCCTATCACCTTCCCGGCGCGGAACTCGTGCTGCGTGGCCTTGGCGGCAAGGCAGCCCGTGGCCGCCCTGACCAACTCCGCGCAATGCTCGTAATACAGGCTTGTTACCTGGGAATGATTGCCGAAATCCACAGGAATCGGCGCCTCGACCAACCGGAAGCCCTCGCGCTCGAGTCGCGGCGCCTGCTTGAGCAAGCGGGCATCATGGACCCGGATCGGCTTGAGCAGAAGCGCTTCCCTGGAGCGATCCGCTTCTGTGCTGTCCAGCCGGGTGCCCCGATACTTCGGGTTGATGAAGATGCCGTCCGACACCACAAAAGGCGCGTCCACCAGCCGTGGCAGGTGTCCCCTCATTCGTCAGTTCCTCGCACTCCGTATTGTCCGAGATCAGTGTATGGCGCACGCTGATTCGTGTCAAACCGCTGTGCATCCACCCTGCTTGATTGCTTCACCGACCTTGTGTGCCGTGTTAATAGCACCATGTCTGTGATCCCCGCCGCTGCCAGTTCCTTCAC
>JAJDZI010000051.1 GCA_022824735.1 Nitrospirales bacterium | reverse complement strand
GTTCGGTGGTTTGCGGTTCGGTCTCCAGAAGGAAGCGTTCATACCGGAAGACGGCCTGAAACGTTCCGTTCGAGACCTTCATTTCAACCTGTCGATTAAACCCCCGGCCCAGCTCATCGAGCCCGGCGATCTGGTAGGTGTTGGTCGGGGAGTCCATGTGGGCGATTGTGGTAGGGCACAACGTCCGGAGATGCCTTGAAGCGGCTATTCCAGGTCATCGGCACTCTTTTTCAGTCGCCGGTCCAGCGCAAACCGGGTGAGCCCCAATTTTTGAGCGGCTAAACTTTTATTCTGTCCGCAGAGTTTCATCACTTCTTCGATAATCGCGCATTCGGTTTCCGCCAACGTTTGCCGTCCCAGGACCATCTCCATCCGGAGAACCGATTCGTCGGTTTGGGTGGTGGATGAAACGATTTTCTTGGGTTCTTCGCGGAGCTCCCGTGGCAAGTCCCCGGGTGTGAGCGTTTTGCCGCGACAGAAGATCACGGCCCGTTCGATGATGTTCTCCAGTTCGCGAATGTTTCCGGGGTACGTGTAGCGCTCAAGCAAGGCTCGGGCCTCGGGGTCGATCTCGCTGATGTCTTTGTTGACCTCCCGGCTATGGTGAACCAGGCAGTGGAGGCTCAGGGGATAAATATCGTCGACGCGTTGTCGCAGGGGTGGGAGTTGCAACGACACGACGTTAAGCCGGAAAAACAAATCTTCACGAAACGCGCCTTGATCGACCTCCTTTTTCAGATCGCGATTGGTCGCGGCAATCAGCCTGAAATCCACGGTAATATCGTCCCGCCCACCCAGGCGTTTGAAGGAGCGTTCCTGCAGGACGCGAAGCAGCTTGGCTTGCATGGAAGGATTCAGGTCCCCGATTTCATCCAGGAACAACGTGCCGCCTTCAGCCTGTTCGCAGAGCCCGGGTTTTCGCTGGGCGGCGCCGGTAAAAGCCCCTCGTTCATATCCGAACAGTTCGCTTTCAAAGAGTTCTTGGGGAATGGCCGTGCAATTCACGCCGACAAAGGGCGCGTCACCCCGGGGGCCGTTGTGGTGCAGGACCCGGGCAATGAATTCTTTGCCCGTGCCGGTTTCCCCTTGAAGCAGGACGGTGGTCTTGGCGTTTTCACTCAATTCCTGGACTTGGGCCACCAATTCCCGCATGCCGGGGCTGTTCGCGATGAGATCCTTGAGCGCGTAACGGCCGGCGCTGCCCTGGCTTTCAAAACTGACCCGGCGACGAAGGGTCAGGTAATCAATCGCGCGTTCGACAACCGGACCCACTCCGGACAGGTCCACGCTTTTGATTAAAAAGTCATACGCTCCCAAGCGCATGGCTTCCACGGCGTCTTCAATGGTCCCGTAGGCCGTCAACAGGATGACAAGCGTTTGCGGGGCTTTGGGCCGGATATGCTTGAGGGTTTCGATGCCGGTCATGCCCGACATTTTCAAATCGAGCAGGATGATGTCGGGAACGTCGTCGTCCAAGCCTTCGAGCAGCGCTTCTCCGGAGTCAAAACTTCGCACCTCATACCCGCCGCGAGTGAGCCGGCGGGTAATCGACGAACGAACAACTTCATCATCGTCGGTGACAAAAATCGATGCGTGCATATCAGGCCGACATAGCGGGTTGAGGTTGAAGGGTGAGAGGAAGCCAAATGGAGATCACGGTGCCGACGCCCACTTGGCTATCGGCCCGGATGTTGCCCCCATGCTCCTCAATGATGTTCCGGCAGATGGCCAATCCCAGCCCGGTGCCGCGTCGTTTGCCCATCGTGAAAAAGGGATCGAAAATTCTTGGGAGATCCTCCGGGGTGATGCCTTTGCCGTTGTCCTGAATAGTGGTGAGTAACCCCCTGTGTCCGTCCCGTAATTCCTCCACGGCCTCGATCCGGACGTCTCCGTGCTCTCCTAACGCCTCGATGGAATTTTGGACCACGTTGAGTACCACCTGCTTGACCTGGTCGCGATCGGCTTCGAGTGCAGGAAGATCCGGGGGAAGGGACACGGTCAGGTTTAACCGTTTCTTGTCGGCGGAGTGACGCACGAGGTCCAGGGTTTCTTCAACCAGCGCGGCCATTTCGAATGAGCCGGGGAGAATATCGCGCGGCCTGGCGTATTCAACAATTTGCGTCACGATCCGGTCCAGCCGCCGCGTTTCCTGGAGGATCGTTTGTAGATCTTGCCGTTTCACGTCTTCAGGTGTGAAATCCTCCATGAGCAACGACGTTGTGGAACCGATACCCACAAGGGGATTCCGAATTTCATGCGCAATGCCGGCGGCCACCTGTCCCAAGGTGGCGAGGCGTTCCGTCCGGCTGAGTTTTTCCTTCATCTGTTCAAACGCGGTGATGTCCACGTTAAAGCCCTGGTAGAGCGATTCGCTGCCTTGTCCGTCCCGGATGGGAACGGCGCGGCTCAACACCTTATGCGTGGTGCCGTCAGGATGAACGAAACGAAAGACATTTTCAAAGGGAACTTGTTCCGTGGTTGCCTTGGAGAATGCCTCGGACACCTGGTCACGGTCGCCGGAGTGAATGGCATCCCAGATCCGTTCCGGGTCCAGGGCATGATCGGGGTCGTGTCCGGCCAGGCGCCAATTCTGGCGATTGCAAAAAATAATGCGTCCGTCCTTGGCCGTAAAAATGCCGAATGGGGCATTGTCCACGATCCCGCGATATTTGGATTCCGAATTTGACAGGTCGATATTCAGGTTGCGTAACGCGGCTTCCGACGTTTGGATTTGGCCGATGAATTCCCGAATCTGTTGACCCATTTCGTGCATCACCCTGGTCAAGTCGCCGATTTCATCGCCCCGGTCCAGGACCTGGACTTCAGGGACCGGCCCGCCCGGTCGATTTTCAACGGATTTGGCCAGTGAAACCAAGGGGCCGGCTATCGATTGCGCCAACAGACGAATCACAAACACCATGGGGATGAGCGCCAACGACCCTCCTCCGACGATCACGGTCAACAGAAATCCCCGATCCTTTGACGTGCGTTCCAGGGTTTCCCGTAAGACTTCGCCTTCCCGCTTGTCGAAACGGGAAATTTCCTCTCGAATGCTCAACATCAGTCTCCGTCCGGCCCCGGATTCGATGTACTCAAGCGCTTCATCCGCATGCCCCTGTTTGGCTTGTTCGATCAGACGATCTTTGTCTTCCATCAACGTTTGAACCAGGGCTTGCGTGTTCAGGATTTCGGCGTGTTGTTCCTGATCGTGTTCGACCATGTGCGCGAGGGTCCGTCCGACTTCCAATACGCGTTGTTTGGCTGCATGATAGGGATTCAGGAATTTTGGTTGGAGGGTCAGGACGAATCCGCGGAACCCCGTCTCCAAATCGACAACCAGCCGCAAGTAATCGGCAGCCGTGGTTTGCACGTGATACACTTGGTTGAGCCGGTCCTCATCACGGGAAAAGGTCTGAACGCTGTTAAAGGTGACGATGCTGAGGACGGCAAGCGTCAGGATCGGAATGACCGAGACAAGCAGAAGCTTTTTTTCAATCGGGAGGTTGTTGAATCGTCGAAAAATTCGCATCGTGACACCCTGTCCGTAATCTTAGGGTTGACACGTGAGGGTGTCAAACCGCGCCGGGAAACCGCGTCACGGTCAGTGCGAAGAGTTGGTGAGCCGGGTCCGATTCAGGTATGATGGGTCGCGGTTTCGCCGAATTTCGGGCCAAGCCGGTGACACGGGAAAGGGTCGGGCCGTTTACTTGCGGTCCGTGACGGAAAAGACATGAGGAAACGAACGGTTGCATTCTGCGTTGCGGCCTTTGTGCTGGGGCTCGGAGCGGGATGGATGCTCAACACCCAACGACTGCCCGTCGAGGGCATTTCCGCCAGGACTGCGGCCGATTACCTCCACGGGGTTATCGAGGCCGACAGGACGTTTTATACGCAGCACGTGGTTGAACGCATGGAAGCCATGCTGATTGTGAATGCGTCGGAAGCGTGGACCACGGATAAAACCCTGCCGCTGCCCGCACAGTTTTTGCGCGAAGCCTCGCGAAGCCTGCGTTTGCGCGACGCGCCGTTTCGCTACCGGTTGGTCAGTCTCTGGCCGCTGAATCCCCAAAATGCTCCGGTTTCGGATCACGAACGGCAAATGTTGGAACAAGTCGTCGAATTCGGTGAGGTCATGGAAGGTGAAGTGACGTCGAATGACAAACGCTATTTCCAGGCAATCTATCCGGACCGGGCCGTGAGTCGAGCCTGCGTGTCCTGTCACAATACGCACGTCGAGTCGCCGAAGCGTGATTTCAAACTCAATGACGTGATGGGCGGGCTGGTCATCGAAGTGCCGTTGGACTCGTGACATCCGTATAGCAAGTGAACCATGATCAGGACCCATTCCATAACCGCGTTGTCCTTCAGCGCCGTGGCGTTGGTGCTCGGTTTGCCCGGCCTCGTCTGGGGGACGGATGACTCGATCACCCACGTCGATCTGACCCATTCAGCCGTCGGGTATTTCGCGCTGGGCATCTTCGTCCTGGCCTATGCGCTGGTCATGGCCGAGGAGTTCACGCACCTCAGGAAATCCAAGCCCGTCATGTTGGCGGCGGGCATTATTTGGGCAATGGTGGCGTGGTCGTATCCCGGCAACGATTCGCATGCCGTTGAGCACGCGCTACGTCACAACATTCTCGAATACGCGGAGTTGATGTTATTTCTGCTGGCCGCCATGACGTATATCAACGCCATGGAGGAACGGCTGGTCTTCGAAAGCCTGCGGTCCTGGTTGGTGCGCAAGGGGTTTACCTATCGCCAGTTGTTCTGGCTCACGGGCGTCCTGGCGTTTTTTATTTCCCCGGTGGCGGACAACCTGACGACGGCCTTGCTGATGTGCGCCGTGGTCATGGCCGTCGGCGCGGACAATCCGCGGTTCGTCAGCTTGGCGTGCGTCAATATCGTGGTGGCGGCGAACGCGGGCGGGGCCTTCAGCCCCTTCGGCGACATTACGACGCTGATGGTGTGGCAAAAAGGGATCGTGGGCTTCTTCACGTTCTTTCTCCTGTTCGTGCCTTCGGTGGTCAACTACGTGGTGCCGGCCGCGTTGATGCACTTTGCGGTGCCGAAAGTCTCGCCGGCACCGTCTGATGAAGTCGTCCGCATGAAGCGGGGCGCCCACGTGATCATGCTCCTGTTCTTTTTCACGATTTGCACCGCTGTCAGTTTTCACAATTTCCTGCACCTCCCGCCCATGGTGGGCATGATGACCGGCCTGGCGTACCTGAAGTTTTTCGGGTTTTACCTGCAGAGGACGCACCATCGATACGCGGCACCGGGAACGTGGAGTGAGAAGAAGTCGCAGGAGACGCTTGGCGACATGATCCCATTCGAAATTTATCAACACGTGGCCCGGGCGGAATGGGATACCTTGCTGTTTTTCTATGGCGTCGTTCTCTGTGTGGGAGGATTGGGTTTCCTCGGCTATTTGGCGGTGGTGGCGCAGGTGATGTATATCGACTGGGGACCCACGTTTGCGAATGCGATGGTCGGCATCCTGTCCGCCATCGTTGACAACATTCCGGTGATGTTCGCCGTATTGACCATGAATCCCGACATGTCGCAGGGTCAATGGCTGTTGGTGACCTTAACGGCCGGGGTCGGCGGGAGCATGTTGTCGATCGGATCGGCCGCCGGTGTGGCGTTAATGGGGCAGGCGCGAGGCCAATATACGTTCTTCAGTCACATCAAGTGGGCTCCGGCCATTGCGCTCGGGTACGTGGCGAGCATCCTGACCCATATGTGGATCAACTCGAGTCAATTTTGACGTACGTCCCGGCAGACGCAAAACCTGTTGCTCTCAGGGACGCATGAGGAGACGAACATGACCACCGAGAAAGCGGACGTACCGCGAGGAACGCTTACCGGGCTTCGAGAGCACTGGAAAGCCGATCTGCTGTCCGGATTCCTGGTGTTTCTGATTGCGCTGCCGTTGTGTCTCGGCATTGCCCTGGCCTGTGGGTATCCCGCCATCGCCGGCATCTTTACCGCCATTATCGGCGGCATCCTGGGCACGTTCTTCAGCAATTCGGAGCTTACGATCAAAGGTCCGGCCGCGGGACTCATCGTCATCGCCATCGGTTGCGTGACGGAATTCGGGTTTACCGGCGGACAGGACCCGGCCGCCGACTATCAAGCCTACCGGCTGGCGCTGGGCGTCGGGGTAGCCGCGGGCATCATTCAGATTCTGTTCGGAGTGTTCCGCGCCGGCATTCTCGGGGAATTTTTCCCCACGACGGCGATTCATGGGCTATTGGCCTCGATCGGCGTCATTATCATTGCCAAACAGTTTCCGGTTGTCATGGGGCTCAGCCCCGAAGGCTCTCCCCTCCACCTGCTCGCCAACATTCCCACGTTCATCATGAATATGAACCCCAAGATTGGGTTGATCGGCATCGTGAGTCTCCTTATCGTATTCGGATATCCGCTCATCAAAAACCCCAAATTCAAAGTGATACCCGCGCCGATGGTCGTGTTGTTCGTCGCAGTGCCGATGGGCCTGTATTTGAACGTCGGTCAGGAAGGCACCTATACCTTTAACGACCAGACCTATGCCTTGGGAGCAAAGTTTCTGGTGGACGTACCCGCGAATATGTTCAGCGCGCTCACGTTCCCGGATTTCTCGGGACTGACGACGTCCATCGGCATCAGGTACGTCATCATGTTTGCCTTGATCGGGAGCGTGGAATCATTACTCAGCGCAAAGGCCATCGATCAGATCGACCCGTGGCAACGAAAGACGGACATGGACCGGGACCTGCTGGCCGTCGGGGTCGGCAACACGGTTTCGGCCTTTGTGGGCGGGCTCCCGATGATCTCCGAAATCGTACGCAGCAAAGCCAACATCGACAACGGGGCCGAAACACGTTTTGCCAACATGTTTCACGGCCTGTTTCTGCTGATCTTCGTCGCCTTGATTCCGGCGATGATCAACCAGATCCCGCTGGCGGCCCTGGGCGCGTTGCTGGTCTTTACGGGGTTCCGGTTGGCGTCTCCCCAGGAATTTGTCCACATGTATCATTTGGGGAAATACCAGTTCATCGTGTTCGTGTCCACGGTCATCGGCGTGCTCGCCACGGACCTCCTTATGGGCATCGGGATCGGCATTGGGGTGAAGGTTCTCCTTCACGTCATCAATGGCGCCCCGCTCCTTTCGTTTTTCAGGTTGAATGCGGAGATTACCCAGGAAGACGACACCTCGGCGACCATTGTGGTGCGGGAGTCGGCTATCTTCAGCACCTGGATTCCCTTGCGCAAACATCTGAACCGGTTCCTCCAGGAAGGGAAAACCGTCACCCTGAACTTGGCCGAGACCCGAATTGTCGATCACAGCGTCATGTCAAAACTGAACGAATGGGTCGGTGAATTCGAAGAGAAGGAATGCGCATTGTTTATCAAGGGTTTGGCGCAACACCGTCCGATGTCCGACTCCGTAGTCGCAGCGCATATCAAACCCAAGGAGTAGCTGCAAGCCGCATCCCCCTCTCTGCCATCCAGTGCGATTTCGCACGCCTGAACTTGTGCGTTTTTGTGTGTCGCCTTCTCATTGCCCATTGGTCAGGCTCTTTCCCATCCATAACCTATTGTTTCTTCTAAAGGTTTCTTTGAACGTGCCTTACCGTAAAAACTGGCACATCCTTTGCTTTATAGATGGTAGTGCCTGCTTAAACCTTTGGGGGGATACCATGAGTGAATTTTCCATCTTGTACAAAAGCCTGCATTGTGAGCAGAAACGAACGAAGAAAACCGAAAAAAGCGACGCCTCCTCACAGGAAAAAAATGAAGATCGGTCTGGATCGACCGTCAATCCCCTTCGGGCGTTAATAGCCAAGATTTTCTGAACCCGTCCTGATTCTTCCCTTCCTGTCATCCCCGAACCGGTTGGGATTTCCTTCCATAAAAGGAGAGGGAGACCGGGGTTGTGTCCCGCTCTCCCTCTCGTGCCTGCCGGCCCCAACGTTCTTTCTCTGACGTCAGTTGGGCTTCTGATAGTCACTCGTTTTTTGATTTTTCCAGCAGGGCAATCTGTTGTTCATGCCAGACAATGCGGTCCCGAAGGTCCCGGACGTCTGCTCGCCATTGTCCCAGGATCCGTTTCCAGCTCTGGCGTTTCAAGCCTTTGGGGTCCCGGTATGAGTTCTTGAGCATGTCCAGCCGGTGTTCCAGTTTTTCGATCTTTTGTTCAAGCATGACCGCTTTGTTCTGGTGTTGCTGAATGGCGTCCTTGTGAGCATTCGATAAATCGGATTGGCGCGTGAGGAACGTGTTCTGATGTTGCTGAACGGCGTCCTTGTGAAAAGCAATGGATTGCCGCGGAGCCTTATCTGCCAAGGTTCCGCCGGAAACGGTTCCATTCGCAGTGCATCCGGTTGCTATGAGTCCCACGCAAAGCACGACACTTGGAATGATGAAGGTGAAGGTTTTCATGTCGTCCTCCTTTCTTGTTTTCTGTTTATTAACTCTTAATTTATTAAATAACCATTGAATTACATTTAGCAAATAAATAATATAGAGTATATAAATCCATTATTTAGATTTATATTTGAGGCCTGCCGGCAAGCTGCATTAAGGCATCAGACGCGTGATCAAGGACGAATGATTCTATCGGGAGGTAGGAGAGGGAAGAAATTTTCTCGCTGTCATCCCCGACTTGATCGGGGATCCAGCTTATATGGTCGAGGATGACGGAAGGAGGCGGTGAAAGGTGTCAACGAATCAGTGAACACCCACGGGGATGACTGATCCGGTCAGGTTTTCCGCGGAAGAGACGTCTTCGGGTTCAGGATTCCGTTGATTCAAAATGGCCTTTTCTGAGGACCCCGACGTCCGACACAAAGAGACTGCCGGAATGGCGTTCCAGGAACGGCTTCAGTCCCGAAAGGATGGGTTCGACTTTGTCCTCGGGAACGACGGTCAGCACCATTTGCAGGCTGCTCTCGTCGTTGAACATGAGGTGTCCTTCATGGAAACCGCTGTGACCTTTGCCCGACAGACTGCTGAAGATGGTGTAGCCACTGGCTTTGATTCGATCCAGCACTTCCGTCACGAAGCTCAGGTGCTCGCCGTTAATAATGATCTTGATTTCCTTCATCGGGTGAAGCGTAAGGCTACTCATGGTCTTCTATTCCTCCTGAACCTGATGGATTACTGAATACGTTGCCATTGTCCTAAAGAAGGCTGGTGAAAAAAGTCCATTGTCTCGGGATCCAACGCGATAAGATTGATCCATTGATTGCCGACGAGTCGTTTCAAAACGTCGTGCCGTGCAATAATCGCGCTGATTCGTTCCATGGGGGCTTCAATGATCACAAAGAGTCGCATGGGTTCGTGATAGGGCGTTTCAACGTCCAAAACCGTTTGAACGGGGAGCCCGATGCACAGATCACTTTGGGACCCATACATGACTCCGATGCGTCCGACCACGTTGTGATAGACCTTGCTCCCGCTCCCGTACACAACGGGGTCCACCGTGGAAAAATAATGTTCCATATTAATCCAATTCGCAACGATCATGGGAGCGGTCATGATGATTTCCAGATATTTGCCCGTCGGGTCCTGCCGGTAATCATGCGAGTGTAAAAACGTTCGGCCTTCGAGATTGAGGCCGTGCGTCAAGTCACGTCGACCGACGATAAAGGCCGTATGCCGCGACAGTCCCCATTCCGGCCGAACTTGGGACCAATCGACGCTGCGTAGTTTCGTACCCGCTACCGCATGATCCAGGGATTCCCCACCGTTTCCCTCCGGGAAGCGACTCAACCGTTCAAGGCTATTGCGCCTGCCGGCTTCTTTCAAGTCATGAATCAGTCTGTTCAAGTCTTTCCGGTGTGTCGTGGGAACGTCTTCCAGGTCAAACAGTTCCATCTCGTCCGTCGTGGTATCGTGTTGAACGGGAAGAAAATGCGTATCGGCAGGAATGGTAATCCCTTTTTGAGCCAGCAATTGCCGGACTTCGCCTTTGTTGGCCATGGCGGCAAAGGCCCGGGCGTTCGAGACGCCGTGGTTTCCCCCGCAGGCCCCACAGTCCAGGGCCGACTCGTAGGGATTATTGTCCGAGGTGCTGGCATGACCACACGCGAGCACCAACCTGGAAAAGGTTTTGGTGTATCCTAAAATCCGAAGCGCCGTTTCGACAAAATGTGCTTGTTCGGTTGTCGTAAATCCCGTCTGGGTGATTCGGTGCATTCGATTCGTCACGGCTCGTTTATGGACGCCATGCTTCTGCATGAGTTGTTGGAGAAATTTTGTATGGTCCGCCTCAGTCCAATGCAGCAGTTGTTGCAGTTCCTGATCTTCAGCGCCGTCGATCGAAACCTCATTCAACGCTTGTTTGCGAAGACGTTCAACCTGGTCGTGGGCAACCGCGTTGCCCAGGCGACCGTATTGTTCGATCAACGTACGATAAATGATGGCCCGATGTTCAGAGGCGACCATTTCCTCGGCTTCCCCCTTGGGCAATTTTTCGACGGTCAACGCCGTGCCGATGGAAATGTCAAAATGCTCCTTCACCCAGGACGTCAGCCGTTGATACCACAACGGCGCCAACGTTTGACCGAATAACCTGAATCCAAAAAACCATCCTATGGCTTCAACCATCACGTATGGCGTGATGACGTTTTCCTTCAAATCATGCAGGAGGGCGTGTCCGGTTTTGGCAAGGTGTTGTCGTTCCAGAAATTTGTCCGCCGCGTTGTCCTGGTACGCGCGAGGCACTTCCTTGATGATGTGCTTCGGTTTGAGCAGGACCGGGCATTGGTCGGTTTCATGTTCGCTTCCGAATTGCTCGAAGCACAAGGGAACCCCGAAAAATCCCGCAAATCCGAAGGTTTCATTCCCCCCTACCTCTTCAAAGTGCCTTCGAAATCCTTCGGAACGAACGTCGATACAGAAAATGGCTTGAGTCGACGGACGTGATTCGGAAGGGTGTTCCTCCGACTCGTCACTCTGACGAAGCCGTCGAATGTTCGGCGAAAACTCCTGAACAAAGTCCGTGACGAAACTGCGTTCAAGCGCGTGCAGCCATAACGGACCGTGATGGGATTCCGGAAAACGGTCAACCCAATCGAGCAGGATGTCCAGGTTTTCCGGAGGACTCTCGATGAGATCCTGCGCGGAGCAATCCAGGCAACGGGCAAGATGGATAAGGATACAGGCTTCGCGCTCTCTTGCCTGTCGTTGACGAACGGTTTGCCACGTGTGGCTGGTTGCCTCACCCTGACGGTCCAATGCATCGATAGGGAGCGGTTCCCGTATGAAGAGAGACAGGTCAAGGTCCGCGACTACTTGCTCGGCCAGTCCTCTTGTGCGCCATTCCTTGTAGAGCCCGTAGCCGTTCGGATGGTCGCGCATGAAAGATTGGATCGAAGTAAACGTGCCCGGGATGCCGAGCTTTGCTTCGCACGTGTGAGCGACGAGTTCTCGTTCATAGAAGAGACGAATGGCGATGTACCTCACCAAATCGATGGGGAAAGCCTGTTGCCATTGGTGGTTCGATTGTTCCGACCGCCATTTGATGAATCCCGTCCATCCCGGCAACTGGGCCAGGTGCAAGGTGAAATAGTCTATCCACAAATCCTGGGGAATGGCCAATGTTTCCAAGCTTTCCCCGATGGCATCCGACGGGAGGTCCGGAAGGTTTCGGATTTTGGATTTCCAACCCTGAATGCCGAACAACGGGCCGGACCAGTCCTCTTGGGCCAACGTTTTCCACCCGCCGTAAAACGTTTTGTGACGAAACGGCATCGACCACGGCGCATGCCCTTCGTCGAGAAAGCCCCCACACCATTTGATAAGTTCCTGGTTGATCTGGTCCCGGAGGTCCGTCCCAAGCGTGGCATCGCACCAATGGGCAAGCGTGTACTCCGTCCCAAGCTCGCGTTGTTCCTTGTCAGCGTAAAGGTTGAGAGAACATGACCGTTCCTGTGACCTGGAGAGGGCTTGGAGTTTTTTACACAGCCCGCTCACGTCGGCCTCGCTCAACGAATGTTCCAGGACGGCCGAGGCCACGTCAGACTCGATGGCTCCGGTCCCATTGATGAAAACGGCCTTCAAGACCTCCAGGTGAGTCACCGTTCGATTTCCAATCACCACGTGCCGCTCTTGCGCTTTGGTCTTTAAAGTTTCATGAATGGCGCTCGAAGAGATCCGGCCTTGTTGAAAATACTCCCGGTATTGCCTGTTGGGCAGATAGCCGTTCCCGCCGATAAATTTTCCGGCCTCCTCGATGGCTTTTTCAAAGGGCAAATGTTCCAGGCCATGGAGAGGATTATGGTGGATAAAGGTTTGCATGGGCCAGTAATGGGAAATAGTCTCGCTTGCGAGTTTGACAAGCGAACGCAACTCCATGCGCTGGGTATCTTGCGATATAACCGATGGTTTGTCGTCTGCCATGGGATTCTTTCTAATTGACCAATATACTAACACTTGCGCCCAAAATGATCAGGACCAGGGAGCAGGTTTCGGCAACCTTCAGGTCGGTATAGGGGACGTCCGGTCGCGCTTTTCCAAAAAGCGTGTGGTGCAGCAGGTGTGAGAAATGCCAACTCCCCAACATCCAGACGCCGAGAAACAGCAACGAAATGATGACAAAAGAGCCTTCCTGATGTTCCGTTGCCGGCATGGTCGTGATACCTCCAAAGAGTGGAATGATCGGAAGCAGGACGGCGATGCTGATCAAAAGGCTCACTAACGTCCCGAGACGCGGCATGGGAGAGGCCAACCCGGGAAGATTGCCGATGGCATGTGCCCCATACCGTTGCCGGACAAAAGCATAGGCGACAAACAGTCCATTCATGACCAACCCGACCGTGATTCCGAACGGGATTCCCCATTCGGAAAAAGAAGAGAAGATGGTCGTCAGTCCCCACAAAAGCGCGGCTTGGACAATGGTGGCATACGTCAGCAACCCATGGACCTGGTTGTGCCCCAAACATTTCAGAGCCGCGTACAGCCCGCCCAATAAGGCCAGGAATCCGATGGCGACCTGTATGTCCGTTTCCATGGGGCTCACCGTTTGCAGGTTATGGATTTCGGCCAATCCGAGGGATAAGAGCGCCACGGCCCATACCCCGGAAAGGATTCCCCGAGCGGAGCCGACCAGGGAGGCGAAGAGAACGTGAAATGGAGGCAGCGGCAAGAGCGTGACCGCAAGAAACAGACCGGCTGGTCCGTACAAGGAATCGCCCCCCCACGTCGTCACGCAGACGAGAAGAATGGCGAGGGCCGACTGCGCCAGACCGATGGTTCTGCGCGTGGCGGAAAGGTTCGACCGGGAGAGAGAAAAGGCGGCATAGCCGAGCAAGCCGATGAGCCCATACCTGTTGACGGGCGTGGGGCCGAGTAACGCGGCAAGACTCAGTCCCAACACCAACAAGGGTGAGTCCGGAGCGGTTGAACGGCGTTTCAAATCCCATTGTCCGACGACGACGCAAAACGTCGAAAAAATGACGGTCGCCGACAGGTCAATCGCGATTCGAGCCGTTTCGAGCGCGGTGTACATGTAAAGGATCGTTCCGGCTTCCCACCCGATGCACAACACGGCTAAAACCTGAAAGGCCGAATGCGGAATGCGGCAGGTCCGGTTGAGCAACCAGAGAACAAGGGGGATGAGAACAGCCGGCAACGTTATGGAAAATTCTGAAGCCATTGCGGATCGATCTTCCGTTAATATCGGTGTCCGAATTTTTGTGCCAATTGGAAGAGTTTGTTGCCCCACCTCACATAGATCAGATCGACGTACAACCGGTTGATCAGAAGAATGTAAAGCCGTTGTTGCACTGCAAGAATCCAGTCAGGGTTCACAATCGTATGTCCTTTGGCATCGGTATAGAGGTAGACCCATCCGAAAAGAATACAGAGGGTGGCCAGCAGGATCATCGTATCGAATACCGCCGGGTTCAAGGCCGCGGCCACGAAAAATGCGTCTGCCGCACCCGGCTCAGGATACAGAAAGTGCGTGAATTGCTCGCCCGCCCAGAGGTAGGTGAACCCAATGAGAAACAACGTGCCGATCATGGCGCCGGACACTTTCCAGGAAGCCACGTCATGCAGGCGAGACAAACTGAAAATGGCTTGAGAGGCGGTGACCCAACTGAAAAAGAGGAATATGACCGCTCCATGTGCATCCTGTAGCGGAACTTCCAACAGGCCGTGGGCGACCATCAAAATCAACAGCGGCATGATTAGGGTAATGACCAATCCCGTTACCCAGCTTGTCTGGGTGGGAAGCCGGGCAGGTTTGTGGGTTGACGAAGAAGGAAATTTCGGTTCGTGCCTGGCACTGTGAATCACGGTCCCGGCGCTTAAAAAAAGCGAGGCCTTGAACAGCCCATGTGCAATCAGGTGGAAAATGGCCAGGGCGAAAGCCCCGAGGCCGCATTCCATGATCATGTATCCCATTTGTCCCATCGTGGAAAATCCCAATGTTTTCTTGATGTCGTTTTGAACGAGCATCATGGAGGCTCCCAGAAGGACGGTGGCGGCGCCGACGATGAACACGATATGCAGGACGTCGGGCGAGAGGGCATACAGCGGCGCGAGTCGATTCAGGAGGAACCCTCCCGCGTTGACAATGCCTGCATGCATGAGTGCCGATACCGGGGTTGGGGAGTCCATGGTATCCGGCAACCAGACATGGAGAGGAAACTGGGCCGATTTGGCCATGGCCCCGACGAAAATAAGTAACGCAATAACGGACGTGGCCGTGACGTCCAGCAGATTTCCGGGGAGTAGTGAAATCACGTGGGACTGTTCGGCGGCTCGCCGGAAAAGCTCGGTAAATTCAAGCGTGCCGAAATAGTGATACGTCAGGACAATGCCGCAGAGGAACGCGACGTCTCCGACCCGGTGCACGATGAGCGTTTTAAACGCGTTCTGGTAGGCCGGCACGTGCGAAAAATTGAACGCAAGAATGAGGTACAGGACCCAACTCAACAATTGCCAAAACACAAACAGCATCAGGAGGTTCGGGCTGGAAACGACAGAGAGGATGACAAAGGTAATGAAGCTGAGTAACGCGAAGAATCGGGCATAGCCGGCATCGCCCCGGAGATAACGAACGGAAAATACGTGAATCACGGTGCTGACGCTTGTGATCAGGACCATCATCACGGCCGTGAGCCGGTCAACCAGCATGCCGAACGTGAAAAACGAGGAACCATCGTCCTGGAGCGGCCAGAGGGTCACCCGAAAAGGCTCGCCCGAACTGACGGAGTACAACGTGACAAGAGAGAGGATGCCGGCGCCGACCGTGGCGCTGATGCCTATGGCGGCCACGTACGAGGCGAATCGTTTCCCGAGCACACTGATGAATAATCCGGCGAAAAACGGAAGAAGGGGAATGAGGATGGCTGTTGTTGTCATCAAGTTGGTAATAAGCGAGGTTTCCTGTATAGGCAAATAAATAATTCTTTATGAATAAATCTATTTTTTAAATGAATTATAATTCCAGCCTTTTCAATAATCAAATATATAATAATTTCTTGACCTATCAGTTTTCTGTATGTATGTTTTCTAGTCATGGATTGGCTGAACTACCATCATTTGCTTTATTTCTGGGTGATTGCCCGGGAAGGTTCCATCAAGCAGGCCCGTGAAGTGCTGTCGTTGTCTCAACCCGCGCTGAGCGCGCAGCTTCGCGCGCTTGAAGACGCGATCGGCGAGAAATTGTTTTCTCGCGTAGGCCGCAAACTGGTTCTGACGGACGTCGGAAAAGTGGTCTACCGTTACGCGGATGAAATTTTTTCGCTCGGCAGAGAATTAACGAACACGTTGAAAGGCTATGGAACCGAGCGCCCTATTCGCCTGGTGGTCGGCATTGCGGAGGTTGTTCCCAAAATGGTGGCCTATAAACTCCTGAAGGTTGCGTACAAACAGTTCGAACACATGAAAATCGTGTGCTGGGAAGGTCGTTTGGAACGGTTGTTGGGCGAACTTGCTCTCCATACCCTGGACATTGTCATAACGGATACTCCCGTCCCGCCCAGCGTCAGTGTCGAGGCTCATAGCCACCTGCTTGGGGAATCAGGGGTGACGCTCTTCGGCCCCGAACACTTGGCCTCTCACTATCAACAGAAGTTTCCGCAGTCATTGGATGGGGCGCCGTTTCTGTTGCCCACGTCCAATTCCACGCTCAGACGGGGTTTGGATGAGTGGTTTCGAAAACACGGCGTAGAGCCGTTCGTTGTCGGCGAGTTTGAAGATGGCGCCACGATGCAAGCGTTCGCCCAGGAAGGGCACGGGTTGTTTCCGGGCTCTTCGGTCGTTGAGTCGGAAATCGCCCGGCAGAATCAAGTTCACAAAGTGGGACGAATGACGGGGCTCAGGGAACGCTTCTATGGCATTACGGTTGAACGCCGTTTAAAGCATCCGGCCGTTTTGGCAATTTCCGAATCCGCAAAAGAAGAAGTTTTTCGGTAATTGATCGGCTAAGACACGTCCTTCGCCGCGCAGAACTCGCACCTTTTGGGCGCGGGTGACATGAAGGAGCATTTGTCAGCGCCGGGCGTATGGTATAATCTTACCGCCGGGTCGTTCGAAGATTTCCAAGGAACAGGCAGGTCAGATGCAAGAACAGTGGTCCCTGAATTCCGTCTTGAAAAAACCCGTCGTCCTGGCAATCGGGAGTTTTATCTGCGTGTGCCTGGCGTTGGCCGCGAGTGCGACGTTCTTTCAACCGTCCACGGTCACCCAGGCTTCGGAAGAGCAGGTTGCGCCCCCGGAGTTACTTGCGCAAGCCCCTGTGGCTCAACCGGCTGCCTTTTCTCCTCCCGCCACGAGCGAAGATCTCCTCCGGCTCAATCAGCACCTGATCGCGATTGCCAAGAAAGTCACGCCCGCGGTGGTCAATATTTCCATCGTGAAGACAACCGCCCCACGAAGTTCTCCGTTTCCTCACAATCCATTCTTTGACGACCCGTTCTTCCGAAAATTTTTCGGAGACCGGTTCAGGGAGGAACGTCGCCAGGCCCCGAGACGACGGCAACAGGGCATGGGGTCCGGAGTCATCGTCAATCCGAATGGTTACATCGTCACCAACAATCACGTGGTGGACGAGGGTGATGAAATCCAGGTGGTGTTGGGGGATCAACGGAAATTCGACGCGGAATTGATCGGGACCGATCCCAAGACCGACTTGGCCATATTGAAAATTGATGCGTCGGATTTACCGTTCCTCTCCTGGGGTGATTCCGGTACGTTGGAGGTGGGGGAGATGGTCGTGGCCGTGGGGAATCCCTTCGGCCTGAACCAGACCGTGACCATGGGCATTATCAGCGCCGTGGGACGGGCCAACGTGGGTATAGCCGACTACGAGGATTTTATCCAAACGGATGCGGCCATCAACCCGGGTAACTCCGGCGGGGCACTGGTGAACGTCCGGGGGGAACTCATCGGCATCAACACGGCCATCTTCAGCCGGAGCGGCGGGTACATGGGGATCGGCTTTGCCATCCCGAGCAATATGGCCAAAGGGGTGGCGCAGAGTTTGAAAGTCTACGGCAAAATGGTCCGGGGCTGGCTTGGCGTGTCCATCCAGGATCTCACTCCCGATTTGGCGAAACAATTTGAAACCACGGAGACCAAAGGCGCTTTGGTGACCGACGTGATCGATGGGAGTCCCGCGGCAGGGGCCCGGTTTCAACGTGGTGACATCATTCGTGAATACGACGGGCGCGCGGTCGAGAATTCGACCAAATTGCGCACCTACGTGGCTGAAACTCCTCCCAAGACGAGGGTGACCGTGGAGCTTCTTCGTGAAGGCGACAAGAGGCGCCTTGACGTCGTCATCGGCCTGATGCCCAAGGATGTGGCCGGGACCGGCGAAGTGGGCACCGTCGGTGAGCGGCATGCCCTGTCCGGCTTGACGGTCGAATCGGTAGAACGGTCTGCAGGCGGGACGGGCGTGCGCGTCATGAAGGTCCGGCCCGACAGCCGTGCCGCGCAGGCCGGTATACGAAAAGACGACGTCATCATGGAAATCAACCGGGTCGCCATCGCGGATGCGGACGATTTCGATCGCGTCACCAGCGGACTCGACGAAGACGATGGAGTCCTGGTGCTCCTCAGACGAGGACGCTCAACGCTCTTCCTGTCGATCGGCGGGAAATGACCGAGCCTTCCATAGAAATTTCCCTCTCTCTTGACTTGTTCGGTCTGGAGTATTATCTGTTTTCGTATGAATCGCTCTCGTCCCTTAACCCATGATGAGAAAAAAGCCGCGGAGGCGGCGTATCAGGGCCGGGCCTTCGACGCTTCGTGGTCGCAATCTGCGCGGGCCGTGTACGACGGCATTCTCAGTGCCCGAGGTTATGCGGCGGAGGCGTTTGGTGAGGGTCGCGACAACCGGGAGCCCGCCAAGGAATTCGAATCTTCCGAAATCATGCGCTCCGCTTCTTCTCCTTCCGAGACGGAAGACAACCCGTCGTTTCCCCTCGATTCCCTGTAAGTAGTTCCGTTGACTCTTCTACATGGACACCCTTGCCGCGTTTTGTAACGCCTTCACGGTCGCCTGCCCGCCATGACGGCCATGGTGCTGTGCGGGTTTCAGAATAAATGTGCTAAGGTGGCGTCCATGCCGGATGATGCTGTAGGGGCGGACCTGCGTGTCCGCCTTTTAGTCAACGCGGTTCTCGGTGCCATGGCCGTCGCGGGAGGGCTTTGGTTTCTTCAAGGAGGCCTCTCCCTGGGCGCGACCGCTGTCGTGGTCGTGGGGCTCATGGTGGTGTTTGCGAAGACCTGCTCCGGCGTGGCTCAGGTCTGGATGTGGTCCACCCTGCTGCTGGGACTGGAAAGCCTCGCGTGGCCGTTTCTCATGTTGGGCGAACTTCAACAATTCGGTCCCGAACCGCCTCTCGAAGAGATGAGCAAGGTCTTTACGGCGGTGTTGTTCGGAGTGTTTTCCGGAATATTCTGGCTGACCTTTGCCTACGGCCTGTACCGCCGGACCCAACCCAAACCCGAGGAACCGGCTGTCCCCTTAACGCCAAACCAAGCCAAAGCCAAGCGAAAGAAGCAGCGGTAAAAAACTTTTTTACATCTTGACTGGGTGAGGCTGTTTTCCGTAAAATCGTAAATCATGAAATACGACTCAGCAAATAAATCTCGTAAATGGGTGGTGCGTGAGGAGTCTCCTGTGTTCGGAGTAAATCCTGGGGAAATGAAACGTCTGACGATTGACGTTCCAGCTTCTTTGCATGCCAATATCAAGGTAGGGTGTGCTCGACAAGGCATTAAAATGGCAGATGCGATAAGGGAACTTCTGGAAGAACAATTTGGAAATATCGAGTAGTGATGAACACGAAACAAGTTGAAATGTCTTTTGAGTTGACTGAACAGTATACGCCCTCAGGAAGAAGAAGACCTAATGGCGTGGCTACCTCAGACCTTATCTTCTCTGCGTATATCGGAAATAATTCAGACATTTTCCCAAAGGTGTTGAAGCTTCATGTTATGAATGGAGCAAAAATCGCTGATGTGACGTATGGTAAGGGGGTTTTTTGGAAAAATATCGATACGAGTCAATACGATTTTTCCCCGTCCGATATTGCTGACGGCATAGATTGTCGAAAACTCCCTTACAAAAACAGTTCCTTTGACGCGATCGTCTTCGATCCGCCTTACATGGAAGGGTTTTATAGGAAAGGGAATACGACAAAGGCAGGCGACGGGACACACAATACGTTCAGAGAGCATTATTCAAATGGTGACGAAGCTCCGCAGCCTAACGGCGGTAAATGGCACGAGGCCGTTTTAGAGATTTACGATGGAGGCGGCAAAGAAGCGCACCGCGTTCTAAAGGAGGGAGGGATATTTATCGTCAAGTGCCAGGATGAAGTGAGCGCGAACAAGCAAAATTTGACGCACGTGGAAATCATCAACGCCTACGACACCATCGGATTTTTCTGTAAAGATTTGTTCATTGTCGTCCGGCCAAACAAGCCTGGAATGAGTAGGGTTCTCAATCAGGTGCACGCTAGAAAGAACCATTCATACTTTCTTGTCTTTGTAAAGAGACCGAAGGGCAAGAAG
>JAJDZI010000143.1 GCA_022824735.1 Nitrospirales bacterium | reverse complement strand
CTACCGGCCGCAGTTTTATTTTCGGACGACGGACGTGACGGGGGTGGTGCAGTTGGCGGAAGGGGTGGAGATGGTGATGCCGGGGGACAACACGACGTTCACGGGGGAATTGATTGCGCCGATTGCGATGGAGCAGGGCTTACGGTTTGCGGTGCGGGAAGGGGGCCGCACGGTAGGCGCCGGCGTCGTGACCGAAATCCTTG
Source organism: Nitrospirales bacterium (assembly GCA_022824735.1). Classification (GTDB taxonomy): domain Bacteria; phylum Nitrospirota; class Nitrospiria; order Nitrospirales; family UBA8639; genus Bin75. The sequence goes on along the minus strand of JAJDZI010000143.1, from coordinate 15,297 downwards.
CGTAAGACACCTTTTGAAGGGTAGTGGTGGCAATCTGTTCACACGAAACTGTTGAGGCGTCACGGCGCGTTGGGCAGAGAGGAAGAGGATGGTCAAAACGGTCGTCCAGCGCGGCCGCAGCAAGCGAGGGGGCGAGGCGTACGTTTGGGTACGTTGAGCCGCCGAGCGCCGCGAGAACAAAGCTGGCGGGCGTTTTCAACATCCTCGCGAAGGGGGACATGTCATGCGGGTCATCATTTCTTTAGCCTGTGGAGAATGCAAGCGGCGGAATTATTCGACGATGAAGAATAAGAAAAATGATCCCGATCGCTTGGAAATCAACAAGTATTGCCGTTTCTGCCGGAAGCACCTTCCCCACAAGGAAGTGAAGTGACGGTTTGGCCGGAAATCGTACGGAAGGGGCATGGTGTCAATGGCTAGCATGTCGGTCTCCAAAACCGAAGGTCCGGGTTCGAGTCCTGGTGCCCCTGCCACCATACGGGTCGAGTAAAACAGACGGGATGCACATAACATGAAGAGGCTCTGGTCAAAAATTACGGAATTTCTCATTGAGGTGAGAGGGGAACTGAAGAAGGTGTCCTATCCGACGCGCGATGAAACCATTGGCTCCTCGTCGGTGGTCATCGTATTTTGTTTCATCATGTCCTTGTTCCTCTCGATGGCCGATTCCATTTTAGTGTGGCTCGTCAGTCAAATCCTTTGAATGGTCGAGGTCGGGCGCGATGGCCAAAAACTGGTACGTGATTCACACCTATGCGGGCTATGAAGGGCGAGTGCGCGTCTCCTTGGTCGAGCGTGCGAATCAGATGGGTCTTGAAGAGCAGTTCGGGCAGGTGCTGGTTCCGACTGAGGACGTGATCGAAATCAAGGACGGCAAGCGCCGGGCGTCCAAGCGCAAGTTTTTCCCCGGGTACGTGCTGGTCGAGTTGGAAGACCCCCTGAAGGACGAAACGGTGATGATGATCAAGGAGACGCCCAAGGTGACGGGGTTCGTCGGGGGGGAAGGGGTCAAGCCCATGCCGTTGCCGAAAGAGGAAGCGGATTCGCTCCTGAAGCAGATCGAATCCGGCGCTTCTCTTCCTCGCGAGCGGGTGTATTTCTCCAAGGGCGATAACGTGCGGATCATCGACGGACCGTTTATGGGTTTTAACGGTTTAATTGACGAAGTGGACGACGAGCACAGTCGAGCCAAGGTGTTGGTGAGTATCCTGGGCCGTTCGACGCCGGTTGAATTGGTGTTTGCGCAAATCGAACGAGGGTAGGGTGTTGCGCGCGCGGACGGTCGCGAACGGCGACGTGAATTGAAAAGGACAGAGCGATGGCAAAAGAAGTGATCACACAAATTAAATTGCAGATTCCCGCGGGGAAAGCCAATCCTGCTCCGCCGGTCGGTCCTTCATTGGGTCAGCACGGGCTGAACATCATGGACTTTTGCAAGCAATTCAACGCGAAGACGCAAAAGCAGGAAGGCAGCATCATCCCCGTTGTCATCACCGTCTACCGGGACCGGAGTTTTACCTTTATCACGAAAACCCCTCCGGCAACCGATCTCTTGAAAAAGGCGGTGGGGGTTATCAAAGGGTCCGGAGTGCCGCAGAAGGATAAGGTCGGTGCGATCTCCCGTGCCCAGGTACAGGAAATCGCCAAGCAAAAAATGGAAGACTTGAACGCGGTAACGATTGAAGGCGCGATGAGGATTATCGAGGGAACCGCCAGGAGCATGGGGATCACGGTTACTGATTGAGGAAATCAGGAGGGGCTGACGTATTGGTTGTTTCTTACGGGAGGGAGTGTGAGTCGTGGGAAAGCAATTACGAAATTCCACAGCAAAAGTCGAATCCAAACTGTATGGGCTCCAGGAAGCCAGTGAATTGGTCAAGCAGGCTGCGTATGCCAAGTTTAATGAGACCGTGGAATTGGCCATTCGCTTGGGCGTCGATCCCAAACGCGCGGATCAAATGGTGCGCGGCACCACGGTGTTGCCTCACGGTACGGGGAAAAAGGTCAGGATCCTGGTGTTTGCCAAAGGGGAAAAAGAGCAGGAGGCGCGGGAAGCGGGTGCCGATATTGTGGGCGCCGATGACTTGTTGGAGAAAATTCAAGGGGGCTGGCTGGAGTTCGATCAGGCTATCGCCACCCCGGACTTGATGTCTTCGGTGGGAAAATTGGGAAAAGTGTTGGGGCCGCGCGGGTTGATGCCCAATCCCAAGACGGGCACCGTGACGTTTGAGGTCGGGAAAGCGATCCAGGAAATCCGGAAAGGCCGCGTCGAGTACAAGGTGGATAAGGCCGGGAACGTCCACGTGCCTATCGGCAAAGTCTCGTTTGACGTCTCGCAAATCACCGAGAACGCCCATGCGGTCTTTTCGTCGGTGGTGAAGGCCAAGCCTTCTTCGAGCAAGGGCAAATATCTCAAAGGTGCAACCATGTCGAGTACCATGGGACCGGGCGTTCATTTGGAATGCACGGCCCTGGGGCGACACGTTGAATAGTCGTGGTGTGAAAAGGAGCCGGGCATGAACAAGGAACAGAAATCAGTGGTGGTTTCCGATTTGCACGAGAAATTCGCCAAGGCCAGGTTGGCCGTGGTGACGGAATGTGGGGGCATGCCGGTGAACCAGGTGACCGCGTTGCGTCACCAGCTTCGCGGGGCGCAGGCGGAACTGAAGGTTGTGAAGAATTCCCTGGCTATCAGGGCTGCGGAAGGCACGTCGCTCTTGCCCGTCGCGTCGTTGTTCAAGGGGCAGGTCGCGGTGGTCATCGGCTACGATGATCCGGTGCTGCCCGCCAAGATTCTTCGGGATTTCATCAAACACGAAAAATGTGACGAAAAGATTCTCTGGCGAGGGGGCGTGATCGAGGGAAAAGCGCTTGAACCCGCCCAGCTCATCGCCACGGCGGATTTGCCTTCCAAAGAGGTTCTGCTGTCGATGCTCTTGTCGGCGATGCAAGGGCCCCTTCGGGGAATGGCGGGAGTCCTTCAAGGAATTTTACGAGGATTTGCGGCTGTGCTGCTGGCGATCCAAGACAAAAAGAAAGGAGAAGGAGAAATGGCTGCAACGGAGGCAAAGCTTTCAAAGGAAGACATTCTGGGCGCCGTTGAAAGCATGACGGTGTTGGAGTTGTCCGAATTGGTCAAGGGATTCGAGGAAAAGTTCGGTGTGACGGCAGCGGCGCCGGTGGCCGTGGCTGCGCCGGCCGCGGGGGACGCGGGGGGGCAGGCCGCCGAAGAGAAAGATGCCTTTGACGTGGTGTTGGCCGGCGTACCGGCCGATAAGAAAATTCAGGTCATCAAAGTGGTGCGCGAGATCACCGGGCTCGGGTTGAAAGAAGCCAAGGACCTGGTGGAAGCGGCGCCCAAGCCGGTCAAGGAAGGGGCGGCTAAGGACGAGGCGGAAACGATCAAGAAGAAGCTCACTGACGTGGGCGCCACGGTTGAAGTCAAGTAGGAGACACCGGTTGCTGCGGGATTCGATTGATCGGGAAGGGTTGTTTCCACAAGCCTAGACACAGAAGGAGCCGACTATGTCTCAACCTCCATTGCCGGGAATTATCAAGCGTACTGATTTTTCGAAAATTCAGTCCACGATTGACATTCCGGACCTCGTCGAAGTGCAAAAACGTTCGTACGAGGGGTTTTTGCAAAAAGAGACCGACTCTGAGCGTCGCGCGGAAAAAGGGCTGCAAGCCGCCCTCAAGAGCGTCTTTCCCATTGCAGACTTCAACAGTTCGGCCATTCTTGAATTTTCCAGTTATTCGTTGGGGACGCCCAAGTACGATATGCGCGAATGCCTGGAACAGGGCATGACCTTTGCCGCTCCCCTGAAGCTGCGCATTCGCCTGGTGGTCTTTGATCCGCAGGAAAAAGGGGTGAAGAACAGCAAGGTCCTCGACGTGCGGGAGCAGGAAGTGTACGTAGGCGAACTGCCCCTGATGACGGACCGGGGCACCTTTATCATCAACGGCACGGAGCGGGTTGTGGTGAGCCAGTTGCATCGCTCGCCAGGCGCTTCGTTCAGCCATGATAAGGGCCGTACCCATTCCAGCGGAAAGGTCTTGTTTTCCGGGCGCATCATTCCTTACCGCGGGTCCTGGTTGGATTTCGAGTTTGACGCCCGCGATATTTTGTACGTCCGCATCGATCGCCGGCGCAAGATGCCGGCCACGATCCTTTTGAAGGCGTTCGGGTTGTCAACGGACGACGTGCTGAAGATGTATTACCCCATCGAGGAAATTCGAGCCGTGGATGGAAAGCTGATGCGCAAGTTGGACCCCGACCTGCATACCGGCTTGCGTTCGCCGATCGAAGTCCTCGAGAAAGGCGGCAAGGATCCAATCGTTCGAGAAGGAACGCGGCTCAATAAATCGTTGATGGCGAAAATGCGAGCCGCCGGGGTGAAAGAGATCCCCGTGAAACCGGACGAATTGGTTGGACGAGTGGTGTTGACGGAAATCATGGATTCGGAAAAAGGGCAGGCGCTGGTTGAAAAAAATCAACGGCTGACCTTGCCCGCGCTTGAACGGCTGCTCGAATTGAAGCCGTCGAGTTTCAAGGTGATTTACCTGGACAACGTGACGGCCACGCCGATCATCCTGGATACCTTGGAAGCTGAACGGACGACGTCCCAAAAAGAGGCCTGGGTGGAAATCTACAAGCGTCTGCGGCCCGGAGAAATGCCGTCCGTGGATTCGGCCAAGCTCCTGTTTGAAAACCTGTTCGTCAACCCGAAGCGTTATGACCTGTCTCCGGTCGGCCGGCTCAAGATGAACAACAGGTTTTCGTTGGATCTTCCCCTCACCCAGCGGGTCCTGACCGCGCAGGACGTGGTGGAAGTGATCCGCTGCCTCGTTGAATTGAAAATGGGCAAAGGCGACGTGGACGACATCGATCATTTGGGGAATCGCCGGGTGCGGACGGTCGGCGAGCTGCTTGAGAACCAGATCCGTTTGGGATTGGCGCGAATGGAGCGCAGCATCAAGGAGCGGATGAACCTGCTCGATATGGAAACGGTGTTGCCGCACGACTTGATTAACGCCAAACCCATCGTGGCCGCTATCAAGGAATTTTTTGCCGGTAGCCAGTTGTCGCAGTTCATGGATCAAACGAACCCATTAGCCGAAATCACCCATAAACGCCGGTTGTCCGCGTTGGGACCCGGCGGGTTGACGCGTGAGCGCGCGGGCTTTGAGGTCCGCGACGTCCACCCCTCGCACTATAGCCGCATTTGTCCCATCGAAACGCCGGAAGGGCCGAATATCGGGCTGATCACCTCGTTGGCCACCTACGCGCGCATTAACGAGTTCGGCTTTATTGAAGCCCCGTTTCGAAAAGTCCAAAAAGGACGTGTCCTGCGTGACGTGGAATTCCTGTCGCCGTTGGAAGGCGAGCGGTACATCATTGCGCAAGCCAATTCCCAGGTGGATTCGGCCGGTCGCCTGATATCCGATTCGGTGACGGCGCGGTCCGAGGGAGAGTTCATTGCCACGACGCAGGATCGCATCGATTACATGGACGTGTCCCCGAAGCAGGTGGTCAGCGTCGCCACCGCGTTGATTCCCTTTCTCGAACACGACGATGCCAACCGTGCGTTAATGGGCTCGAATATGCAGCGTCAGGCCGTCCCGCTCGTGCAGAGTGAGGCGCCGTTGGTCGGAACCGGCATGGAAGCCGTGGTGGCCCGTGATTCCGGCTACGTCGAGCAGGCTAGGCGGGACGGGGTCGTGGAAAGCGTGGATGCCCGTCGTATCGTTGTCCGAACCGAACCCGCCAAGGCGGACGAAGGTAAAAAGAAAACCGGACGTTTTTGGGATACGTATGACCTGGTGAAGTTCCAACGCACCAACCAGAACACGTGCGTGACCCAAACCCCCATTGTGAAGGTCGGCCAGCAGGTCAAGAAAGGGCAGGTGTTGGCGGATGGTCCGGCGATTGACCGGGGGGAGTTGGCATTGGGAAAGAACATCCTGGTCGGGTTCATGCCGTGGGGCGGATACAACTTCGAGGACGCGATCCTGTTAAGCGAGCGACTGGTGCGCGAAGATACCTTCACGTCCATCCACATCGAAGAGTTTGAGGTCGAAGCCCGTGATACCAAATTGGGGAAGGAGGAAATTACCCGCGACATTCCCAACCTGGGCGAAGAGGCCCTGAGAAACCTGGATGAAAGCGGAATCGTTCGCATCGGGGCCGAAGTCAAGGCTGGGGACATCCTGGTCGGCAAGGTGACGCCCAAGGGTGAAACGCAACTGACTCCGGAAGAAAAGCTGCTGCGCGCGATCTTCGGCGAAAAAGCCGGAGACGTGAAGGATACGTCTCTACAGGTTCCCCCGGGAATCGAGGGAATCGTGGTCGACGTCAAGATTTTTTCCAGGAAAGGCATTGATAAGGATGAACGTTCGAAAAACATCGAATCCCAGGATCGCGTGAAAATCGAACGGAACTACCAGGATGAACTCCACATCATTGAGGATGAACGGAACAAGAAGATTCGGCGGCTGTTGCTCGGGCAGGTGGTGGGTCGTGACTTGATGGATCCCGAAAACGGCGAAGTCATTCTGAAGAAAAAATGGAAAATCACGTCTGACGTCTTGCGGAGACTGCCCGATGACGACGTGCGGCGGGTCATTCTGGGAGACCCGGAAGAACAACGAAAGCTCGAAGATATTGAACTGGCGGCGAAGGATCAAATCGAGAACCTGCAAACCTTTTATGACGAGAAAGTCGGACGACTCCGGCGCGGCGACGAGTTGCCGCCGGGCGTCATCAAGTTGGTGAAGGTCTATCTTGCCATCAAGCGGAAAATTTCCGTCGGGGACAAGATGGCTGGGCGTCATGGCAACAAGGGCGTGGTGTCCCGGATCCTTCCCGAAGAAGATATGCCGTACCTGCCGGACGGCACCCCGATCGAAATCGTGCTGAACCCGCTTGGGGTTCCGTCGCGGATGAACGTCGGGCAGATCCTGGAAACCCATCTCGGTTGGACCGCCAAGGCCTTGGGGATTTACGCCGCGAGTCCCGTGTTCGACGGAGCCACGGAGGCGGAGATCAAGGAATTGTTGAAGAAGGCGGGTCTGCCGAATGATGGTCGATCGGTCGTCTTTGACGGGCGGACCGGTGACCCGTTCAAGAGTCCGGTGACGGTCGGTTACGTCTATATGATGAAGTTGCACCACTTGGTGGATGATAAGATCCACGCCAGGTCCATCGGCCCGTATTCCCTGGTGACGCAACAACCCCTGGGCGGCAAGGCCCAATTCGGGGGGCAGCGGTTGGGCGAAATGGAAGTCTGGGCTCTCCAGGCGTATGGGGCGGCTTCCACGCTCCAGGAATTTTTAACCGTGAAGTCCGATGACGTTCCGGGACGGTCGAGAATGTATGAAGCGATCGTCAAGGGGGAAAACTTCCTGGAACCGGGATTGCCGGAGTCGTTTAACGTGTTGGTGAAAGAACTGCAAAGCCTGGGGTTGGACGTCGAATTGATGAAGTCCGCCGAGTAATTCCCGCTTCGAGAATTTCTCAGTTTTTGAAAAGGAGGGTAGAGCCTTGGAAAGCGTCTATGCCCTGTTTGAAAGGCCGCGCGATGCCATGTCGTTTGACGGCATGTGCATTCGGATCGCGTCGCCTGAGAAAATTCGTTCGTGGTCGTACGGGGAAGTCAAAAAACCGGAAACCATCAATTACCGGTCGTTTAAGCCGGAAAAAGACGGCCTGTTTTGCGCGAAGATTTTCGGCCCGACCAAGGATTGGGAGTGTAACTGCGGAAAATACAAACGCATGAAGCATCGTGGGATCGTCTGCGACAAATGCGGGGTCGAAGTCATTCAGTCGAAGGTGCGGCGTGAGCGCATGGGGCACATCGAGTTGGCCGCGCCCGTGGCTCACATCTGGTTCCTGAAAGGGGTGCCGAGTCGCATTGGAATCCTGCTGGACATGAGCCTCAAGCAATTGGAGAAAATTCTCTATTTTGAAGCGTACGTCGTTCTCGATCCCCAGGACACCCCGCTGAAGGAAAAAGAGTTGCTCACGGAAGAGCGATACCGTGAGTGCGTGGACCTGTACGGGCCGCAAAGTTTTCGCGTGGGTATCGGGGCGGAAGCCATTCGTGAATTGCTAAGACAAGTTGACATCGAAGCCCTGTGGGCCGAGCGCCACGAAAAGGTGAAGGCCACGACTTCCGCGGCCTTGCACAAGAAGATCACGAAACGCCTGAAAGTCATTGAGGCCTTTTACAAGTCGGGCAACCAGCCGGAATGGATGATCCTGGACGTCATCCCGGTGCTTCCGCCTGAATTGAGACCGTTGGTGCCGTTGGACGGCGGGCGGTTTGCCACGTCTGACCTGAATGACCTGTATCGACGGGTGATCAATCGCAACAACCGGTTGAAACGGTTGGTTGAGTTGAAGGCTCCCGGCGTGATTGTTCGCAACGAAAAGAGAATGTTGCAGGAAGCCGTGGACGCGTTGTTCGATAACGGACGACGCGGCCGGACGATCCGCGGGGCCAACAAACGGCCGTTGAAATCCCTCAGTGACATGCTCAAGGGCAAGCAGGGCCGGTTTCGACAGAATCTCCTGGGGAAACGGGTTGACTACTCGGGCCGGTCGGTGATTGTGGTGGGGCCGGAATTAAAATTGAATCAATGCGGGTTACCCAAGAAAATGGCGTTGGAATTGTTCAAGCCGTTTATCTTCCACAAGTTGGAAGAGCGCGGCGCGGCCACTACCATCAAGAGCGCGAAACGGCTCGTCGAAAAGGAACGCCCGGAAGTGTGGGACGTGTTGGATGAGGTGATCCGGGAACACCCCGTGATTTTGAACCGGGCGCCGACGCTCCACCGGTTGGGCATGCAGGCGTTTGATCCCGTCCTGGTCGAAGGCAAGGCCATTCGTTTGCATCCGTTGGTCTGCGCGGCCTTTAACGCGGACTTCGACGGCGACCAGATGGCGGTGCACGTTCCCTTGTCGGTCGAGGCCCAGATCGAAGCCCGCGTCCTGATCATGTCCATCAATAACGTGTTGTCGCCGGCGAATGGTCGCCCGCTTGCCATTCCTTCCCAGGACATGGTGTTGGGTTGTTATTGGTTGACCCAGGAACGACCGGGCGCGATGGGTGAAGGAAAAGTGTTGTATTCTCCCGAAGAGGTGCGCATTGCCTATGACGCCGGCGAACTGGACGAACAGGCCAAAGTCAAGGTGCGGGTCGATGGCGCCCTGGTCGAAACGACCGTCGGACGTGTGCTCTTCGGGGAAATCCTGCCTCCGTCCATCGGGTTTACGCACGTCAACCAGGTGATGACCAAGAAAGAAATGACCAGGCTGATCGATGCGGTGTATCGTGAAGTCGGGCTTCACGATACGGTCAAGATGCTCGATAAACTCAAGAACCTGGGTTTCTATTATGCCACGAAGGCCGGGGTCTCCCTGTGTATCGACAACATGCACATCCCGACCAAGAAGGAAGTCCTGCTTGGTAAGGCGCACAAGGACGTCTCCGAGGTCGAGCGGCAGTACAGTGAAGGGCTGATCACAAACGGCGAGCGTTACAACAAGGTCATTGATATCTGGGCTCACGTGAGTGAACAGGTTGCGAACGAGATGATGAAAGAAATCAAGGCCGGCGGCGGGCAAGGACCCGAAGATACCTTGAACCCCATTTATATGATGGCGGATTCCGGCGCGCGCGGGAGTTCGCAGCAGATCCGGCAGTTGGGCGGCATGCGGGGTTTGATGGCGAAGCCCTCCGGCGAAATTATCGAAACGCCGATCACCGCCAATTTCAGGGAAGGTCTCACCGTGCTCCAGTACTTTATCTCGACGCACGGAGCGAGAAAGGGGCTGGCGGACACGGCGCTCAAAACCGCCAACTCCGGGTACCTGACGAGACGGCTGGTGGATATTTCTCAAGACGTCATCGTGAGTGAAGAGGATTGCCGGACGGCCGATGGAATCGACGTATCCGCTCTGGTCGAAGGCGGAGAGGTCATTCAACCCATTGAAGAACGGATTTTGGGTCGTATCGTGGCGGAAGATATTCTTGATCCGTTGACCGGCGACGTGGTGGTAGCCGGAAATGATGAACTGGATGAAACGCGCGTCAAGGCCGTGGTCGAAGCCGGTATTGGGCACGTCCGTATCCGGTCGGTCTTGACGTGTCAGGCCCGGTGGGGTGTCTGCGTGAAGTGTTACGGCCGGGATTTGGCCAGGGGGAAGTTGGTCGAATTGGGCGAACCCGTGGGGGTGATCGCCGCGCAGTCAATCGGCGAGCCCGGTACGCAGTTGACCATGCGGACCTTCCACATCGGGGGAACGGCCAGTAAAGTCGTGGAACAAAGCGTGGTCGAGGCCCGACACGACGGAGTCTTGAAATACCTCAGCTTCGATGCCAAGAAAAATGCCGATTTCCACAATCGCCACATGGCGGTGCAGAACAAACAGGGCGAATGGGTGGTCATGAATCGCAACGCGAAGATTGCGGTGTATGACGACTCCGGTCGAGAGCGGGAAAAATACTCGGTTGTCTACGGGGCGAAAATCATCGTGAAAGACGGCGGCCGGGTGACGGTTGGGCAAAAACTTGTGGAATGGGACCCCTACTCGTTGACCATTTTGACGGAAGTGGGCGGGAAAATCGCCTATGGCGACATCTCCGAAGGCGTGACCATGAAGGAAGAGGTCGATGAAATCACCGGCTTGTCCCGGAAGGTGGTCATTGAGCAGGCCGGCACGAACCTGCGTCCCCGCGTCTCCATCAAAGACGACGGGAACAAGACCGCGAAATTACCCGGTTCGGGCGCGCCGGCTCGCTACCTGCTTCCCGTAGGCGCGCATATCTTCGTCGAAAAAGGCGGCCTCGTGCATCCCGGAGACGTGTTGGCGAAAATCCCTCGAGAAACCACGAAGACCAAGGACATTACGGGAGGCTTGCCCAGGGTGGCGGAGCTGTTTGAGGCGAGGAAACCCAAGGAGCAAGCCGTGATCAGCGAAATTGACGGTGAGGTCTCCTTTGGCGGGTTCGTCAAGGGGATGCGAAAGATTGTCGTTGATAACAAGATGGGAGACGTGAAGGAGTACTTTATTCCCCGAGGCAAGCACGTCAACGTGCATGAAGGAGATTGGGTGCGTGCCGGTGAACCGCTCATGGACGGGTCGGCGAATCCCCATGATATCCTGAACGTGCTGGGGCCGCGGGAGTTGCAACGATACCTGGTCAATCAGGTTCAAGAAGTGTATCGCCTGCAAGGGGTCTCGATTAATGACAAGCACATTGAAATTATTGCCAGGCAAATGTTGAAGAAGATCCGCATCGAAGATCCCGGCGATACAAACTTTTTACCGGGTACTCAGGTCGGGAAATTTGCGTTCACCGATGAAAACCAGCGGGTGCTTGCCGAAAAGGGGAAGCCGGCGATTGGCAAACCGGTATTGCTGGGGATTACCAAGGCCTCACTGAACACGGACAGCTTCATCTCCGGAGCCTCCTTCCAGGAGACGACCCGGGTTCTCACCGAAGCCGCCATCAACGGCCGGGTTGATGATTTGCGGGGGCTCAAGGAAAACGTCATCGTGGGTCGCCTAATCCCGGCGGGAACGGGGTTCTCCCACTACCGGGAAACCTTCGTGCCTGCTCCCGAAGAGAAGGCCGTCGAGGGTGACGAGGCCGCCGGCTTGGCGGTCACAGAAGATGAAGAGTTGCAAATGCAGCCTACCTCATAGAGGTTCCTAAAGGGAGTGTTTTGTCTTGACACATAACGATGGTCTCACTACAATCGGAAGGTTGTCCGAGAGCATCACATTGACAACGTTCTTGAATCGCTCTTGAAGGAAAAGTCGTGATATGCCAACGGTGAATCAGCTTGTCAGAAAAGGTCGTAAGGCCCCCAAGGCCAAAAGCAAGAGTCCGGCTCTTAATCGGTGCCCGCAACGGCGAGGCGTCTGTTTGCGCGTGTATACCACGACCCCGAAAAAGCCGAATTCCGCATTGCGGAAAGTGGCTCGCGTGCGTTTGACCACGGGTGTTGAGGTGACGACCTACATTCCGGGAATGGGCCATAACTTGCAGGAGCATTCCATTGTGCTCGTGCGGGGAGGCCGGGTGAAGGACTTGCCCGGCGTGCGTTACCATCTGGTCCGGGGCGCGCTCGACGCGGTCGGGGTTGCCGACCGGAAACAGGGGCGCTCCAAGTACGGGGCAAAACGACCGAAGTAGTCAAGGCATTGATCGTAGAGAAATAGGGAAAGGGACCTCTGATTTATTGTGATAGCGGGATGCAGGGCAAGGCGTCCCGGAGCGAAACCCGAAGCTTATCGGAGAGATAGGTGAGGGTTGAGCGAGGACACAACGCAGCCCTGCGTCTGATCGTGCAGTCAATCAGAGGTTCAGAAAGTGTATTCGGAATATGTCTCGCAGTCGAAGTGCCGTCGTAAGAACTCCCGTGGGTGACGCAAAATACCGGGATACCCTTGTGGGGAAATTTATTAATATTCTTATGACGAGAGGGAAAAAGAGTACAGCCCAGCGTGTGTGTTATGGGGCGTTCGACGTCATTCAACAGAAGACGGGGAGTGATCCTTTGAAGGTTTTTCATTCTGCGCTTGGTAACGTCAAGCCGATGGTGGAAGTGAAATCGAGACGGGTGGGGGGCGCGTCGTATCAGGTTCCCGTCGAGATCAGGCCCGTTCGGCAAGTTGCCTTGGCCTTTCGATGGATTAAGCGCAGTGCCCAGTCTCGAACGGGAAAGAGTATGCAAGACAAGCTTGCCGCCGAGTTGCTTGATGCTGCCAATAATACCGGGGTTGCCGTCAAGAAACGCGATGAAACGCACAGGATGGCCGAAGCCAATCGCGCGTTTGCCCATTACCGTTGGTAGCTGTTTCTTGTTGCTGTAGTCGAGTTACCCTCCACGCATAGTTTTTTTAAGAACCGCTCCCGGATTGGGAGCATGGCTGTGTTGTCGCAGTCTGGCAGTTTGGTTTTGTTCGGAGGAACGGTGCCCAGGGAATATCCATTAGAGCGTACTCGAAACATCGGTATCATGGCCCATATTGATGCCGGGAAGACGACGACGACCGAGCGCGTCCTGTACTATACCGGCGTCTCTCACCGTATGGGTGAGGTGCATGAAGGCGCGGCGCAAATGGACTGGATGGAGCAGGAACGGGAGCGGGGCATTACGATTACGTCTGCGGCGACCACCTGTTTCTGGAACGACCACCGTATCAACATCATTGACACCCCGGGACACGTGGACTTTACGGTTGAAGTGGAGCGGTCCCTTCGTGTGTTGGACGGAGCCGTGGCTGTGTTTGATTCGGTACAGGGAGTCGAGCCGCAGTCTGAAACGGTTTGGCGTCAGGCCGATAAATATCGTGTCCCTCGCATTGCCTTCCTGAATAAAATGGACCGGGTGGGCGCCGATTTTCCGGGCAGCGTTCAAAGCATCGTCGATCGTTTGGAAGCCAATCCCGTTGCGGTCCAGTTGCCTATCGGAAAAGAAGCGGATTTCCGGGGCGTCATTGATCTTGTCTTGATGAAGTCCTATCTCTTTAACGATGAAACGCTGGGCGCGGATTACGTCGTCGAAGACGTGTCGCCGGATCTTCTGCCGGCGGCCCAAGAATACCGGGACAAAATGATCGAAGCCGTGGCCGAATTTGATGAAGCGGTGCTTGAGCAATACCTGAACGGCGATACGCTGAAACCTGAGGATATCAAGCGCGCCATTCGTGCCGGGACCAATCAAATGCGGATGACGCCGGTGCTGTGCGGGTCAGCCTTCAAAAATAAGGGAGTCCAGCCGTTACTGGATGCCGTCGTTGATTTCCTGCCTTCGCCCCTGGACGTTCCGGAAGTGGAAGGGGTTGCGCCGTCCAGCGGTGAAAAAATACAGTGTCCGGCCAGCGATGAGGAGCCGTTTTCGGCATTGGCTTTCAAGATCATGGCTGATCCCTTTGCCGGGCAACTCACGTATTTCCGCGTCTATTCCGGTAGCCTGGAAACAGGTTCGTACGTGTACAACGTCACGCAGGGTAAGCGGGAGCGCATCGGACGTTTGCTCAAGATGCACGCGAACAAACGGGAAGACATTGACGTCGTGTATGCCGGAGACATTGCCGCGGCGGTGGGCATGAAGGGAGCGAGAACGGGTGATACCTTATCCCACGAAAAGCGTCCGGTCTTGTTGGAGGTCATTAAATTCCCCGAGCCCGTGATTTCGATGGCCGTGGAACCGAAGACCAAGCAGGACCTGGAAAAACTGGGTTTTTCTTTGGAAAAACTGTCGCAGGAAGATCCGTCCTTTCGTGTGCAAACCGATGACGAGACCGGGCAAACGATTATTTCCGGAATGGGGGAGCTGCATTTGGAAATCATCGTCGATCGACTCGTCAGGGAATTCAAGGTGCAGGCGAACGTCGGGAAACCCGAGGTGGCTTATCGTGAAACGATACGCGCCACGGGTGAAGCCGAAGGCAAATATATCAAGCAATCCGGTGGCCGGGGGCAATATGGGCACGTGGTGTTGCGCGTCGAGCCGTCCGAACCCGGCGTGGGACTTGAGTTCGTCAACAAGATTGTCGGTGGTATTATCCCCCGTGAATATATCCCGGCGGTAGAAAAAGGAGTGCGGGAGCGCATGGAGTCGGGCGTGGTGGCCGGATATGCCATGCGGGACGTTCGGGTGACGTTGTTCGATGGATCCTTTCACGAGGTCGATTCCAGTGAAATGGGCTTTAAAATCGCGGCGTCCATGGCCTTTGAAGATGCCTGTCGCAGGGCCAACCCGATCCTCCTTGAGCCGATCATGAAAGTAGAGGTCCTGGTCCCCCAGGATTTCATGGGCGACGTGATCGGCGACTTGAATTCACGACGCGGGAAAGTGCAGGGCATCAAGGCGCGGGTCGGCTCTCAGGCCGTGGAGGCCATGGTTCCCCTTGGAGAAATGTTCGGGTATGCCACGAGTCTTCGCTCGAAGACGCAGGGGCGTGCCACGTATTCAATGGAATTTGCGGAATACGACCCCGTTCCGAGGCAGTTGGAGGATCAGATCGTCGGCAAGCAACGTGGAGAATAGCGGGGAAAATTGTTTTGAGAGGCAGGAAAGCGGCGTGGTAATACTCGTTTCTTTCTCACGTAGCCTCAGAAGGTTTGGAATCGAAGAGGGAGGGGCAGATGGCGAAGGCGAAATTTGATCGAAAGAAGCCGCACGTGAACGTGGGGACGATCGGGCACGTGGACCATGGGAAGACGACGCTGACGTCGGCGCTGACGAAGGTGATGGGGCAGAAGGGGATGGCGCAGT
>JAJDZI010000058.1 GCA_022824735.1 Nitrospirales bacterium | reverse complement strand
CAGCAATCCCCGCAATGTTCTGTCTCAATTGACGATTGTACATCCTTCACTCATTAGTTGATTGGTAATCCGTTGGACCAGACGCCGCTCTTCCTCGGCGTTGGGAGGAACGCGTTTCCAGGCGATGCCTTGCGACCGCGCGCCCACGGGAGAAAAAAACTCCCGGTCTTGCCGGACCGAGATCCTGACCGGCAGCCGGTTCGCGTCCACGTTCACGAAAAACCGTGCGCGCTCCTTGTTGCCCTGGCGTTGGAACACCCCGATACTTCGGTCGGAAGCAAAGCTGGCCCAATCGGTTTCAATCATCCCTTTGTCCTTGTCCTCTTGAGTCAACACGAATTCATTCATGCTCGCGAGGGCCACGGCCCAAGCCTGATCATAGGAACAGCCCGCCTTCACTGTGCTGGGCGCGCCGGAAACCGCGGCGCACCCCACCGTGGAGACGACCAGAAACAAGGAAAGCACAGCGTATCTACTCATAGACCAAATGGCTCTACCTCCCCTATCCCCTCCTGACAAAGGAGGGGAAACTCCCTCTCCCCCTGGAGGGAGAGGGCCGGGGTGAGGGGGAGAAGGGCTTTTCCGTTAGAAGTACGTCGCCATGTTGAACTGGAACCCGTTGTGGTCCGTGGCCGACCCGTCAGGCGAGGTCTTGCCGTGCGTATTCCACGTATAAGCAAACTTGATGACCGAATCCTCCAGCGGCCGGAAATTGATCCCCACGGTCAACCGATCGATGCGATTCGGGTTGGCATCGTCATCGGTGTTGGTATCCACCTGTCCCCAACGAACGGTGCCCGTAAACGTCGAGTCCCGTCCGAAGTAACCGGGTAAGGTTTTGGTGAGGGCCTCCGGCATGAAGTGGTAATTCAATTGCACGTAATATCCGAACATGTTTTCAGGGACGACGTAGCTTGAATCTCCTTGCGCAACATGCCGGCGCCGTGTTGCTCCTGTCGTATCCTGAGTGAAGAATGGTTCACCTGCGCGACGTGTATACGTCCCGCTCCCCTCGGCATTGGACCAGGCCGCTTCACCCTGAATGTCGAAGGCGCCTCGTTGCAGGTTCCCGTCGATGGCCCACAGGGTCAGGTCATAATTGTCGTCTTCGTCCCATTTGCCGTGGTGAACGGACCCGGCCACCTCGATACCCAGCATCGGGCTGAACGAGACACGGCTGACGATCGCTTTATTTTCGTTGTTATCTTTTTGAAAACTTCCGCGAGCAGATCGCAGTCCGCTTCCTTCCTCGACCGAAAAGTCGCCGTTATCACCTTGAAAGCCGTTCACGACGTACAGTTCGTAATCGATCTTGGAAAGCGCGGTCGGGTAGAACGTACCGAAAAAGCCGAGTCCGCTTTCGGCAAACGTGGAAGGCAGGATCAATCGGCTCACCATAGGGCGAAGAGGCAAATCGTTCAATGGCGAGTCGTGGATCAGATTGAACCGGCCCATCGGCATCAGGATGATGCCCCCCCGCAGGTTGAGGGCGTCGTTGAACCGGTAGTCCATGGTGGCGAATTCCATCTTGATGTCCCCGTCCGATTTGTTCCCCTGGGGGCCGCCGTGTTCAACCTCGAGTTCGGCGGCCACGCTGAGCCGGTCCGTGACCTGGGAGTAGAAGAACGGCACGAAACGTTCCTGGTCGAATTCCAACTTACTTCGACAATCCCGTGATCCCCCGGAACATCGCGTGAGTGAGAAGTCGATGTACCCACCGATGATGGTTTTTGGAGCCTTGACAAAGGGTTTGGCGTAGATGGTCCGCCCGCCTTGCAGGCCGCTACCACCCGAGAAGTCCGTGCCATAACGAATTGACTGTTTTGACGTGTCGCCCATGGCCGGTGCGAAGGTCCCTTGCGGGGGCGGGGACATGGAAGGGGGCGCTACGGCAGGAGCCGCAGGAGCGTTCTTCTCTGTTTTCTGTCGTTCGGAATACCACTCTTCAAACATTTTACGTATTTGTTTCATCTGGGACGGAGTAAATTCCGCATCCTCAGCCCAAACGGTTGTTTGTGGCATAATCATGAGGACCATCACTGCCCCCGCGATCAAAAAAAATCGTCGCATCGGACGACCTCCTTGTTGTTGGGGACT
Source organism: Nitrospirales bacterium (assembly GCA_022824735.1). Lineage (GTDB taxonomy): Bacteria > Nitrospirota > Nitrospiria > Nitrospirales > UBA8639 > Bin75. The sequence continues at coordinate 3,139 of JAJDZI010000058.1, read as the reverse complement.
CTGCCGGTCCTCTTGACGACTAAAGGGGCTCTTGGGGCCCTCTCGAATGATATCTTGGTAAGTTCAGCGTGTAATGGCGTATTCCCTCTTGTTGAAAATTATGTCTCTCTCCCCCCTCGTCCTTCCTCAAGTCCCCTCTCCCTTGATGGGAGAGGGCTAGGGTGAGGGTGGAAGTGAGGGTGAGTTGCCTCGTTACTCTTTTACTACTGTGCGCATGGCGTTAGGGTGACTTCGCTTTCCCTGAGACTGTCATAGGAAATGGAGACAATCCGTTTGCAGCGCTTGCATTTGACTTCGAGATTATTTCCCCGAAGTATTGCGATAAGCTGACCGCATTCGCATCTGGCTTCGGCAGGCTTGAGTTGTTTCCCAAGCCACCTAGTGTTTCTATCGAAATTCATTGAATAAAAAATAACATCGGAGAAAACTCAGCTACTCAACAACGCATTGACAAAAATCAAAATGATTCTTGTTTTTATCTAAATTGATTTTGATAACAGTTATTAAAATACAGAATTCCCAAAACCCTGTCAACTGTCTTTTGTCGTGAAAAATATGACTGCAAGCGGTTGCTTGTGTTGATAGAATAAGGCGGTTGGTTTGTCGCGCCCCTCTTTCCTTCGGTGGAAGGTTATTTTCGTATTCATGAAACCGATGCGTCTTGTCTTGCCGGCGTTCCTGGGTGCCTCTTTTGTCTTCTGGGCGGGCTTGGTTCTGTCCGGTCACGCCGCTTCACCACACGTGGTCAAGCGCGGCCAGATGCACATGGGCACGCTGGTCTTTCTGACTGCCGTGGCTCCGGAGAAACAACTTGCCCACGATGCCATTGACCAAGGCTTCGCGGAAATTCATCGCTTGGAGCAAATTTTGAGCACGTGGATTCCCTGTAGCGAACTTTCACGGATCAATGCTGCGGCCGGGCAGCAGGCCGTGAAGGCCGGTCCGGAAACCATGGACCTGTTGGAGCATTCCCTGGAAATGGCCCGGTTGACGGAGGGAGGTTTCAACATTGCCATCGGTCCGGCCGTCGAAGCCTGGAACGTCAGTCGTGAAGGGCGCATTCCGTCGAAGGACGAATTGGACGCCACGCGCCCGCTCATGGATCTCTCCGCCATTCAGATTGATAAGGCGGCGGGTACCGTCTATCTCGCCCAGTCCGGCATGAGGGTGGATATCGGCGGCATCGGCAAAGGCTATGCTGCAGATTACGCGGCCCGCGTGATGCAGGAGGCCGGGGCCTTGGCGGGTGTGGTGGCGATTTCCGGGGATATCAAAACCTTCGGCCGCATGCCCGACGGTCAACGGTTCACGTTTGGCATCCAACACCCCCGAAAAGAAAATGGCATCACGATGGGGCAACTCGAACTTGAAGATGAAGCCGTGTCCACGGCGGGTGATTATCAACGTTATTTCGAGAAAGACGGCATTCGCTACCATCACATTCTCGACCCTCAGACGCTTCAGCCTGCACGGCTTTCACAGAGCGTGACCATTGTGGCAAAAACCGGGGTGCTGGCCGACGGCCTGGATACCGGCATCTTCGTCATGGGCCCGGAACAAGGCATGGCCTTAATCGAACGCCTCCCCGGAGTCGAAGGCGTGATCATCGGTGCCAACGGCACCGTCTCCGTCTCCACGGGCTTACAGAACCGATTACAGTTGACCCCGCAGCCGTAGCCTCCGCCAATCTACCAGAGATAACCCCTTACGCGAAGCCGCCCACGGAAGGCGTCACATGGCGTCACTCTTTTGTGTGTTCAGTAATTCGTTGACACTGTTCTCGCTTCTTTGTGTGTTCTATGCCCCGCCTTTGAAAGACAACCCCCTCAATCCCCCTTATCAGCAACTGTCTGGAGGTTAAGGAGTCACATGCAGCTGTTCTTGCCAAAACGTGCGATGTTTGAGCATCGCGTTGAGAATCGTCAACAATTTGCGCATACAGGCTACCAACGCGACCTTGCGTTTTTTGCCGCGCGCACACAGGGTCTGGTACGTGTGGCGGATGACCGGGTTACAGCGGGTGGCGACCAAGGTGGCCATATAGAGCGCCGTGCGCACGGGGGCGCGGCCGCCCCAACAGGTGCGCGGCCCCCGGAACGTGCCACTATCCCGGTTGAGGGGAGCGACCCCGACCAAGGCGGCGATCTGGCGGCGGGTCAAGGTGCCCAATTCCGCCAACTCCGCCATGAGGGTGCGGCTCAGGACGGGGCCGACCCCCGGCACACTTTGCAGCAAGTCCGCCTGCGCTTGCCACACGGGGCTCTGCCGAATGCGGGTGGTGAGGTCGTCGTCCAAGGTCGTCACTTGCTGGGTCAACCAGGCGATGTGAGCCTGAATGCTGGGGCGGATGGCCGCCGGGGCCTTGCTCAAGCGGTGGCGTTCGGCAGTGAGCATTTCAAGCAGTTGGCGGCGCCGGGCCAGCAGGGCAGCCAACGCGGTGGTGGCGGCATCCGGCCGGGGCCGGACGGGGGGCTGCACACGGGCGGCAAACAAGGCCAGCACCTGCGCATCCAAGGTATCCGTCTTCGCCAACTGGCCCGTGGCTTTGGCAAAAGCCCGCACCTGCCGGGGATTCACCACAATCACCGGCAAGCCCGCTTCCACCAAGGCGCCCACGACGGGCAGTTCATACCCGCCGGTGGCTTCGACCACGATCCGCTCCGGGGCCAGCGCCTGGACCTGTGCCACCAGGGTGTGGATCCCGGCTTCCGTATTCGGGGTCGTGGTCGTCAACCCCAGCGGCTCGCTGGCGACATCCAACTTCGCTTTCGCCACATCAATCCCAACATACGTGTGAGACGTGTTCATACAGGGCTCCTTTGGGTTGGTGTGCCTCTCCAGAGACGCCCGGCCTTGCCATTGATACGGGTTCATCTGACCCAGGCAACTGTGCGGGCTGCCGAGAGGCCGAGCCGAACGCTCCAAGCTGATAATCGGGCTGGCGAGCCCGGAGGGGGGGCGGGCTGTTCGGCTCGAGGATGAATAAAATCGCATGCAGTATACACCCTTTCTCAGATACAAGGGGGACGACAGATTCTTTCCCCCCTGATAAGGGGGGCAGGGGGGTTCAGTAGAGGCGGACTGGAGCATGCCCTGAGCAAAGCGAACGGGTGTCCGCCCTCCCTTCTTGTGGGCCGAT
>JAJDZI010000041.1 GCA_022824735.1 Nitrospirales bacterium | reverse complement strand
CGCCGCACCTTGCCCCGCAAGACCGACTTGGCGACCCTCTCGAATGAGCACTGTACGCGACTCGTGCAAGTCTATAATAATACCCCGCGGAAATGCCTCGGCTATCTCAGACGCCTGCCCTGAGCGAAGCGAACGGGTCGTCGCTTGACCAAACGCCCGTAAAAGCAGATCCTTCGCAGGTCCTTCGCTTCGCTCAGGACAAGCTCAGGATGACAACTTGGGTGTGTTCTTACGGATGACGCCCCCTCAACCCATCGACTGAAACTGTCAACGAATGACTGAACACATACAATCCCCGGCCCTGATCGGGGATCCAGTGCCTTTTCCTCAGTCGGTGAAGAAACAACCCTGGATCCTCGCGTACGCAAGGATGACAGAGGGGGAGCGTTGGGGATGACGGACAAAGGCGAAAAGCCAAGCCGTCGCCTTGCGGCTCGGCTTCTGCGACTCCCCCTCAAGGGGGGAGTGATGACTTGCGGCTAAATCGTTGTGTGTGAGGGGGGGCACCTCCCCAAGAGTGAGGGGAGGTGCCTGCTGACAGGAAGAGCCGTTTGGCTCTCGTCAGGTTAAAAAAACCATTGTGCGCGGAAGAACACGGAGCGCGGCATGTTGGCGTGGGACACGCCGAGCCCGACACTCTGTTCGCCGGTGTTTATGAACTCGTGCTGATCGAAGAGATTGACCACGTCCACGGCCAGCAACAGCTTTTGTTTCTTGGCAAAGGGGAATACCTGATTCAGGGAGAGATTGTAGGTGGTAACCGAATCTTCAGTCCCCGAATTTGTTTTTCCCCCTTCCGCACTTCGCAGACCAGACCCAAAGAGCATCTGTGCGGTGATCGTGGTGTTGGTGAAGGGACGATACGTGACCACCGCGGAACTGGTGACGGTTTGTGAATGGTCGGTAAATATGCCATCAGGTGTCGCGAGATCTCGCAACTCAGGCGTGTGCAGCAAAAAGTGCCCCGATTGGAGGTCCCACGCCTTGGATTGCCCCCACGCCACGTTGGCGCGGGCCGAGAGCGTGCGCGTGAGCTTTGTTTTCAGGGAGAAGTCGATCCCCCGCGCCCAGCCCCGGTCATACGCAAAATAACCCAGCATCGGCGTCGTATTGAACTGGTGGGCGTCGGTCATGTTGCGGTTGACTTTGTAGTAGCCCGTCAACTGGATCACGGTCCTTCTCCCAATCGCATGGGTCGAGCCGATTTCAAAATAATGCGACCGTTCCGGCTTGGTCCTGACATTGGTCGAGTCATCGGGTGCCGCGGTGGTGCCTTCAAGATCAAGGGCTAGAAGCGGCAGGGCCTCAAGACTGGGCGGAGTAAACAGACGACCGTAAAAGGCGCGGAAGGCATGTCGTTTGTTGGGCGCATAGGTCACCCCGATGCGAGGACTGGCCTGGAAGGCCTCCACGTATCCGTGGATGTTGTCCAGTCGCAGGCCGAGGTTGATGGTCCATTGGTCATTGGGCGTGTATTGATCCTGGATCCAGAATTCTTCCCGGTACCCGGTAACCCGCCGGTTGGCTCTGCGGTTGATGACCCCGCCCATGGGTTCACCGTGGTCATCGTGGTGATCCATGTCATCCTCATGGTGCCCATCTTCGTCATCCTCATGGTGCCCATCTTCATCATCCTCATGGTGCCCATCTTCGTCATCCTCATGGTGCCCATCTTCGTCATCCTCATGGTGCCCATCTTCGTCATCCTCATGGTGCCCATCTTCATCATCCTCATGGTGCCCATCTTCATCATCCTCATGGTGCCCGTCTTCATCATCCTCATGGTGCCCGTCTTCATCATCCTCATGGTGCCCGTCTTCATCATCCTCATGGTGCCCGTCGAGCTCGTCTTCTTCTCCGCGAAGGAACGCGAACAACTGGTTCTTGTTCCTCGTCGTCGTTCCGTCGAACTGGAAGCCGGCTTTGATCATGTGCTGGGAATTGAGCGCGTGCGTGTAATCGAGCCGTATGCCCCCGGCATAGGCCCACCGATCCTGATTGGCCGCAGAAATCGCACTGGCATGGTCATGGCCATGACTGTCTTCGCCGCCCGTATAGGCCAGGACGTTGTAGGGATCGGTGGTGAACGTCGCCCGGCTGTGCCGGAAGTAACCGGCCACGCTCACGAACTGGTTGGCATTCATGTCGTGTCGCCACACCAGGTGCGAGTACTGGTTGTTCTCCAACTGGTTTTCATCAATCTGTTCCGAAGGCGACGGCGTGAAACGCGCATCGGTGTTTGCCCGGATCAGATCGACCACGTGCTCATTTTGCATTTGCCCCGGTTCCGTGGGAATCTGCGAGTCCGCCACGCTGTTCAGGAGCAGCCAGGTGACGTTATTACGGTTGTCGATCTGGTAATCGCCACGCAAGAAGGTCTGATTGGATTCGCCATCCCCGTGAAAGATCGACTGGCCCAACGTGGGCGGATCGATCGCCCGGTTGGTCGTCTTATAGTTGTTCATCACGTAATATCGGAACTTGTCTCCTACCATCCCTCCGTATTCAAACGACGGCAGCACGGTCTCATTCGAGCCGCCAAACATGCCGACTGACCCGAAGCCCTCTTTGGTGCCGCTTTTACTGGTGATGTCGATGACGGCGGTTGTCCTGACCCCGTATTGGGCCTCCAGGCCCCCCAGCAATATGTCTGCCCGTTCCCAGGCCCGGGGGGAAAGCAGGTCCGTGAACTGGCTCGTGACGGTTTCCGGAATCGGCACGCCGTCGATCCGGAATTGGAGATTCGCATGCTCCTGCCGGATATGTACTTGTTTGAGGCTGCTGGAGATTGCACTGGGGATCGTCGCCAGGACGTCGTGCAGGTCCACGTTATTCCCCCGGGGCAGGGCTTCGATGTCTTTCCGGCTGACGGAATAGGTCTCACCGGACGAGTTGGGCTTGATGGGAGTGAGGGGCGCCACGATTTCCAAAGCAATGTCCTTGGTCTCTGTCAGTGTCAACACGATGGGGTCCGGCGCTTTTTGACTGATTTCGACCACCACGTGCTCGCTCTTATAGGTATCCTGGACGGCATGGATGGAGAACACCCCTTCGCGCGGGGTAATCAGCATGAACGCGCCGGCATCGGTCGTCGTTGCCGACGTCACCAACGTCCCTTCCTTATCCCGCAGTTCCACCGTGGCTTGTGCCGTGCGACGCAAGTCCGCATTCTGCACGTACCCGGTTATCGTCTGGCTGGCCGAAGCGGCGTAGCCGTTCAGCGGCATTCCCCAAAGCAGCGCAAGGGCGACTCCAAGGAGAACCCATGCCCGCCTGCTGGACTCAGTCGTTAAACTCGTCATCGAACCTCTCCCCCCTTTTCAATGGTCATTTCTGAAAAGGGCTTTATACACGGCTGGCTCGTGTTTCCTGATCTATTTTCAACGAACTGTCGAAAATCATCGATGAACCGCCTTCATACGATGAGAAAATGGGGTAAGAAAAGAAAAGAGGAGCGGACAACCACGGGGGGTTGTCCCTACAGAGACCGTAGGTCGGATTAGCATAGCGTAATCCGACATTCTTCTGTGTTCTTTGAGCTACAAGGCTGTCAGGTTACGCTACGCCTGTTCTGAGCGTAGTCGAAGGGCTAACCTGACCTACTATTTTTCTGGTGTGCTTAAAGTGCGCATCTCTGTATTGATTTTGCATCAATATGATGACATAAATGACAATTTTATGAACAATTTTACGCTTTTTGTCATCATTTGTGGGTGAGAATCTCTGCGGCGTGTTCACCGGCTTCTTTCACGAAGATCCCCATCTTTGCATGGGAGGGTTCGAAGTCAACGGGGAGATCATGGTGACGGAGTCGCTGGCTGGTGACTTGGCCGATCGAGGCGACCATGGTTTTTGACAGTGCGTCACGAAAGGCTGAAAGTTCACCGGTCGCGTCGAGCAGTTTCACAATATGATCGACTTGGACCGCGCTTGTGAACAACAGGACGGACACGTTCCCGTCCACAATGCTGCGGAGCGTTCGTTTGAGCGGCTCCACGTCATCGGGCAGGGCCCAGCGGTACACCGCCACGCTCGTTACCCGGGCGCCCCGCTCGATCAGCCCCTGCGCCAGTTCCGTATTCGCCGTCCCGTATTCCTGAACGGCAATCCGGAGCCCCGTGAGTCCCTCGGGCTTCCAGGCATCCAGGGTGTGAAGAATATCCCGCCAGGTATTGGGTTCAGGCACGGTGATATGGGGTTTCAATCCCAATTCCTTCAAGGCTGCGATGGGTTTCGGCCCGCGGCACACGAGGGTGGTTTTTGTTAATGCCTGCTTGATCGCGTCGAGCGGAAACCGCGTTTTCCAGACGTCCACCAGTGTCCTGGTACCCACGCCCGTCAGCAGAATCAGCAGGTCCACGTCCCCGGCCATGAGTTGCGTCGCGAAGTCCAGGGCTTCCGCATTGTTTTCCAGGGGAATCTCCTGGAGGGAAGGCGCGACCACGGGCTCCCCTCCATGCCGGGCAATCAGTTTGGCCATCTGACCGGCCATCCGGCTCTCGAAGGCGGCGACCGTCATCCCGGCGAATCCGCTTGATGTGTCCGATTCATGGTTCATGGGTGTGATGGTATCACACGGCCCATCTCGTGGGGAACAATGATGGAGCGGGGGACGCAGAGTCTCGTTCCCCGCAACATCCTCTCTCCTGTATAGATCATTTGATAGATACAACCACCTTACCTATAATCCACGGCATGCCGAAAAGGAGGAGCGCGATGAAAACAAAAGGGTACCTGGGGGAAGCCAAGATTTTTACCAACGGGGGCAGCCAGGCGGTCCGGTTGCCTGCGGCGTGCCGGTTTCAGTCGTCCAGTGTGACCATTCACAAACTTGGCCGGTTGGTGTCCGGAGACCTTTGCGATGAGGTACATGCTTGACACGGCTCTCTGCATCTCCATCATTAACGAAAAAACGGCCGCGTTACAAAAGAAGCTGAATCGGGAATCACGATCAACATGTCCGAGCAACAAGAGATCCCCCACGGGAAAGGCTTGCGCCACGTGGCCTTGAACGTGGCGGATCTGGAGATCTCGAAAACGTTTTATCAGACGTGGTTCGGGATGAAGGTCGTCTGGGCACCTGACGCCGGGAACGTGTATATGAGTTCCGGGGTCGATAACCTGGCGCTGCACCAGGTTCCGAAGGAGCGGGTGCCTGCTGACCGTCACGGGCAATTTCTCGACCATTTGGGGTTTATCATGGATTCACCGGAAACCGTGGACCAACTGTATGAACGGGTCGTCGAAGCGGGTGTCGAGATTATCCATCACCCGAAGCAACACCGGGACGGGAGTTATTCCTTTTATCTGGCGGACCCCGACCGCATCGTCATCCAGGTTTTATACGAACCCACTATCAGTCCGATTCGATTTTCAACGGAAACGTAAAGGAATGGCGGAAAGGCATCATGGCTCTTTGGGATCGCGTCGGCCTTAATCAGTTTGTCGGCCTTCAGCCGTGGGTGTGGGTGCAACTGGAAAGCGCCGAGCCGCCGGGCCCTTTCCCCTTTATGGGCGGCGTGGCTCCGGAGGTTGTAGCGAGTCTCCATGAAGTCCACGGCATTCTCATGAGTGCGGTGGAAACGGCCATCAGCGACGTGTTTGCTCATCGAACGCCGGTTGATGATCCCGCAGCCGGTCGCCGCCTGGAGGATGCCTATGCGGAAGTCGTGGAGTCCCGGCCCCGGCTCCGGCAACATATCCGGTGCGGCCGGAATCCGGACGGCACTTTTGTCTGGGAATTTCCCAAGGATCGCCAGAAGTCCGCGGTCATGAATTACGCCGGTCTGCGGATATTCAACGCGGTGACCCGGCAAGCCGTGCCGATGGGCCTGGATGGTCCGCGGTCGCGTGGAGTGGGAAAACTGTTGGGGTGTTTGAACGGGACCCGGACCGTCTCGGAAATTCGCACCATTATCACGACTGCGGGTCGCGACGCGGAGCCGTTACTGCACCTGCTTGAGCAGCTCCACTCGCATGAGTGTCTGGCCGTGACGGACCGTTCCTCCGTTCGCGCGCAGTGGCTCGACGCGACACGGGACCGGGATATGGTACACCTGGGTCACGCGGCCTTGATATACCGGCAACAGGACCGGTTTCTCTGGTTTGATCCGTGGCTGATGCCCTGGTTTGCCGAATCGCCGGTCCCTTCTTTGTGGACGTCATTGCTGCCGGAACCGGCCGCCGTGTTCCTGACGCACGACCATGACGATCACGTCGATCCCCGCACGTTGCTGCACTTGCCCAAGGAGGTGCCCGTGATCGTGCCCAGCCGGAAAAACCGGCAGACGTGGTATTTCGATTACCTGTCCCTGATGCGGGAACTGGGCTTTACGAACGTCATTGAACTAGCGCACGGAGAAACCTGGACATTTGAAGGCGGGCAGGTCACGTCGGTTCCGTTCTTCGGCGAGGATCCTTGCGATCTGGCGCTGCCGCGGAATTGCTATTTGATCAGCGACCGGGGACACAATACCCTGGTGCATGCCGACAGCGGCCCGACGAACGACGGGTATTCGGCAATCGAGGACGGGGTGATCGCCAGGCTCGTGGAGCAGCATGGTCCGATTGCCACGGTGTATGCCTCGCAGCAACAGTTGAAGGAAATTCGTTCCTACGCGGCGCATGCGAGTCTGTCCCATCCCGGCCAATGGTTGGAAGTGGGAGAAAACGGATTTCTCACCAACCAGTACCTGTCGGAATTGATGCAGCACGCCCGGGCCACATTGTTCGTCTCCTACGCCACGGGCGGCGCCGATTGGTATCCGGACCATTTGTCATTCATGTTCAGCGATCGCAATCCGGCCCGGACGTCGTTACTCACTGCCCACTGGGACCCCCCGGAATCCCTGCGGGACGTGCTGGCGGCCTCCGGCCGTCAGTACCATCATGGCCAAGCCCTGGACATTGTTCGGGTGCCGGCGCCCGGCCAAGTCCGGATCATCCAGGAGAACGACGCCCTCGCGCCGCTCGCTCTCTATCAGCTCGATCATGAAGTGCACACGTTCCTCAAAGGCGCTCAACGGTAGCAAGGAAAACCGTGGCGATGGTGGATGGAAGAATCAACCCTTCCGTGACCCATAGGTAGTGCCTACATGCTGTCAACGAATGAGCGAACATCTACAATTCCCGACATCGTTCATTGGGGATCCAGTGTCTTTGCTTTTTCCTCAGTCGGTGAAGAAACAACCCTGGATCCTCGCGTACGCAAGGATGACAGAGGGGGAGCGTCGAGGATTGTATGTGTTCAGTCATTCGTTGACAATGTTCCCCCTCACCCCAGCCCTCTCCCACAAAGGGGCGAGGGGAGGCATGGACTGGAATTTCCTCTCCCTTGATGGGAGAGGATGAAGGTGAGGGTGAGTCGGGGCAGGCCCCTGTGCCTGCCCTCCACAGAAAGGACAACCACAGGGGGTTGTCCCTACATGCTGTCAACGAATGAGCGAACATCTACAAGGATGACAGAGGGGGAGCGTCGAGGATTGTATGTGTTCAGTAATTCGTTGACACTGTTCTCGCTTCTTTGTGTGTTCTATGCCCCGCCTTTGAAAGACAACCCCCTCAATCCCCCTTATCAGGGGGACGAAGGATTCTTTCCCCCCTGATAAGGGGGGCAGGGGGGTTCAGTAGAGGCGGACTGGAGCATGCCCTGAGCAAAGCGAACGGGTGTCCGCCCTCCCTTCTTGTGGGCCGATCCTCCATTCTGTCAACAAATTACTAAACACATACAGGGATGACCGCAAGGGGGGGCCGGTTTCGGGGGGAAGGAGCAGAATTCAA
>JAJDZI010000047.1 GCA_022824735.1 Nitrospirales bacterium | reverse complement strand
TCTTTATTGAGTCGGAGGCGTGAGCGTCGATGACTTTTTCCGAGTCCGGGTTGCGGTGGTTTCGCCGTGGGGTGACGTTGAGCCTCATCGTCGTCTGCAACCTGGTGCTGTTGAGTGGCCTGTGGGTTTCCGGTCTTGATTTGGATTTCGTCATGACCAATTCCGAGCTCTACGATCCCGAAGCGGGGCATTGCGTCGGCGTGGCCTGGGCCGACGTGACCGGGGTCGAGGGGCCGATCCGGGTGTGTTCGGAATGGTTGGATACGACCGACCCCACCGGCCGGGTTCATACCTTGCGCGTGGGTGAGCCGTTGGCCATGAGCGACGACGGAAACCTGTATTATGAAAACGCCAGAAATGCCGACCATCGGGTATTGGCGTTGCTGCTGTTTGCCATTGGGGTCATCTACCTGGGCATGCGAACCAAGCGCGTGTTGCTGACCTGGTACGAGACGCATCTTCACGGGCCGTGAAGAAATTTTTGAGGGAAACCCGATCGTTATGATACCATTGAGTTTTTGGGGTCAACCGGCAGGCACGAATCGTGATGCCGGTCAAGGGGGAGAACTCATGCATGCGTAACAAGAAGTACGTGTATTCTTTCGGCGACGGCAAAGCGCAAGGTACGGGCACCATGAAAGCGCTGCTCGGGGGAAAGGGCGCCGGCCTGGCCGAAATGACCAATCTCAAGATTTCTGTCCCTCCGGGTTTTACCATCACCACCGACGCCTGCCTCGAATATTTCAAAACCAGAAAACGATACCCCGCCGGCATGTGGGAACAAACCCTGAAAGGGATGAAGCAAGTCGAGCGGTTGATGCAATCCGGATTTGGGGACCCGCAGAATCCGTTGTTGGTGTCCGTGCGATCCGGCGCGCGCGCGTCCATGCCCGGGATGATGGATACCGTGTTGAACCTTGGCCTGAACTCGCGGACCGTCCGGGGCTTGGCCGAGAAGACGAACAACCCCCGCTTTGCCATGGATTCGTATCGCCGGTTCATCACGATGTTCGCTTCCGTGGTGATGAACGTGTCACGCGAAAAATTCGACGAAGTCCTGGAACAGAAAAAGCATGACGCCGGCGCCGCGACGGATACCGACTTGAACGCGCAGGACCTCAAGGAATTGGTGGCCGCGTATCACGGTGTCGTGCAGCGGGAGACCGGACGGGCGTTTCCCGAAGATCCGTTCGATCAACTCAACATGGCCGTGCAGGCGGTGTTTGCCTCGTGGTTCGGGGACCGGGCGGTGGCCTATCGCAAGATTTACGGTATTCCGGATTCGTGGGGGACGGCGGTCAACGTTGTCGCCATGGTGTTCGGCAATATGGGCGAGACCAGCGGCACCGGCGTCATGTTTTCCCGTAATCCCTCCACGGGCGAACGCGCGGTTTTCGGGGAATGTTTGTTGAATGCGCAGGGGGAAGACGTGGTCGCCGGGCTACGCACGCCCCTTCCCGTGTCCGCGCTGAAGGACACGCTTCCCGCCGCGTATCGCTCTCTCATGACCACCCAGAAGATTTTGGAGAAACATTACCGCGACATGCAGGACATGGAGTTTACGATTCAGGAAGGCAAGCTCTATATGCTGCAAACGCGAGCGGGCAAGCGAACGGGGATTGCCGCGGTGCGGGTGGCCGTGGATATGGTCAAGGAACGGCTGATCGACAAGAGAGAAGCCGTGCGCCGGGTCGAACCGGAACAGTTGGCGCAGTACCTGTATCCCGTGTTTGAACGGGCCGAAGAAAAGAAGTTTCAACCGATCGGCAAGGGATTGCCGGCCGGGCCGGGCGCGGCCTGCGGGAAAATCGCGCTCACCCCGGATCAAGCCGTGGCCCTGAAGGCGCGGGGCGAAAAAGCCGTGTTGGTGCGGAAGGAAACCAGCCCGGACGATATTCACGGCATGCACGCCGCGGAGGGCTTTCTGACCGCCACGGGAGGGATGACGTCCCATGCCGCGGTCGTGGCCCGGCAGATGGGGAAGGTGTGCGTCGCCGGGTGTGAAGACGTGGAAGTCTTTGAGGAGGAAGCCAAGGTCCGCATCGGTCCATCGGTCTTCAAGGAAGGGGAGCATATTTCCATCAATGGGTTCTCCGGTTGTGTCTACGGCGGGATGTTGTCCGTGGTCGACTCGGAAGTGATCCAGGCACTCCAGGATAAACATTCAACGGCGCAATCGGATAAGGTTCGCTATTTTTTCACCATCCTGAAATGGGCGGACGAGATTCGGCACCTGAACGTTCGGGCGAACGCCGATGCCCCGGAGCAGGCGAGAATCGCGCGCGGGTTCGGTGCAGAGGGGATCGGTCTCTGTCGCACCGAGCACATGTTTTTTGCAGAGGACCGGGCGCCGATCATGCAAGCGATGATCCTGGCCTCGAACCGGACGGAGCGCGAGCGCCACCTGGAACAATTGCTGCCCCTCCAGAAACAGGATTTCATCGGGCTCTACCGCGAAATGAAGGGGTATCCGGTCACCATCCGGCTGTTGGACCCGCCCTTGCACGAGTTTTTGCCGAAACGCGAACAACTCATGGTGGACGTTGCGCGGGCCGAGGCCTCGCAGGTGTCTTCACCGGACGTGGAGGAAAAGCGAAAAATGTTGGCGCGGGTTGAAGAGTTGCATGAATTCAATCCCATGCTCGGGCTTCGTGGATGCCGCCTGGGGATTACTATGCCTGAAATTACGCGCATGCAGGTGCGGGCGATCATGGAAGCGGCCTGTGAAGTGGCCAGGGAAGGGAAAAAGATCGTGCCGGAGATCATGATTCCCCTGGTGGGCATGGCTTCGGAGATGAAGGCGCAAAAAGCCCTGATCAAAGAAGTCGCCGACGAGACCATGCAACGCTACGGGAAGCGCCTGACGTACCTGGTCGGCACCATGATCGAGTTGCCGCGGGCCGCCGTCACGGCCGGGCAGATCGCCGAGGACGCCGAGTTCTTTTCGTTCGGCACGAACGACCTGACGCAAACCACGTATGGGTTTTCGCGGGACGATGCCGCCAAGTTCACGAGCTTTTACCGGGATCACGACCTGTTGGCGTTTGATCCGTTTGCCGTGCTCGACCGCGAAGGCGTGGGGGCGGTCATGCGATTGGCCATGCGTGAAGGACGGGCGACTCGTCCCGGCCTGAAACTCGGGATCTGCGGGGAACACGGCGGAGAGCCCAGTTCCGTGGAATTCTGTCATCAGCTTGGCCTGGACTACGTGAGCTGTTCTCCGTATCGCGTCGCCATCGCCCGGCTGGCTGCGGCGCAGGCTGCATTGCACGAGGACGATCAACGGCAGGCGGCAAAGCCGAAGAAAAAAACAGCGCCGGCCCGGTCGAAAGTCCGGGGCCGGTCACGCAAGTCCCCGTCCCGCCGGTGAACGACGTCGAGCAAGACGTCCTTTTCATGCAACAGGCTCTCAGGCTTGCGGCTCGAGGCCGGGCGACGGTTCGTCCGAATCCCATGGTCGGCGCCGTGGTCGTGGCAAACGGGACCGTTGTCGGGTCCGGCTATCACAAACGCGCCGGTGGACCGCATGCGGAAATCGTGGCGTTACGTCAGGCCCGCGACCGGTCGCGCAACGCGACCCTCTATACCACGCTCGAACCCTGTTGCCACACGGATAAACGTACCCCGCCCTGCGTCCCGGCAATTCTTGAATCCGGCATTCGTCGCGTGGTCGTGGCGATGCGCGATCCCAATTCGAAAGTGGCGAGTCGCGGTATCCGGCAACTCCGGCGGGCGGGACTTTCCGTGGACGTTGGGTGTCTCGGCAAGGAAGCGGCCACGCTCAATGAAGTGTATCTGCATTGGATCACCACCGGCCGGCCGTTTGTCGTGCTCAAGGCGGCGATGACGCTGGACGGCAAAATCGCCACGGCGAGCGGCGAATCGCAATGGATCACGGGGTCCAAGGCGCGAGAGCACGTCCACCAACTGCGACGCCGGTTCGACGTGATTGCCGTGGGCGCGGAGACGGTTCTGGCGGACGATCCGCAATTGACGGTCCGGGGCTCTGCGGCCAAGCGGTCCTCGACCAAGGTCGGTCAACCGTTCCGGCTGATCTTTGACAGTCGCCTGCGCATTCCGTTCGGGGCGCGCGTGCTGCAAGGGATCGAGCAGGCTTCGACGATCATTGCCACGACGAAATTGGCCGATTCCCGAAAAGTTGAACGATTGCGGACGATGGGGGTAGAGGTTCTGGTGTTACCTCGAACGGGAAACCGCGTCTCACTTGGCGCGTGCCTGCAACGCCTTGGGGACATGGCAGTCACCAGTATGCTGGTGGAAGGCGGGGGGGAGTTGAATGCCGCCTTTTTGCGCGAAGGTCTGGTGAACCGGGTCTGCCTGTACGTGGCTCCGGCTTTGTTGGGCGGACAACGGACGAAAGGCCTGCTGGGAGGCCGTTCACCCCAACGGTTGGCCGAAATCCTGCCCGTCTCCAACCTGCGCGTCGAATCGCTCGGCAAGGACGTGCTCATCACGGGAGACGTGTAACCTTAATTCGTCATTCCTGTCTGTGTTCAGTAATTCGTTGACAATTCCCCCTCCGTCATCCCCGACTCCGATCCCCGATTAAGGATGTCGGGGATGGATCCAGAGGTTTTCTTTTTACCTGTGTAGCCGCGCCATCCCGGATCAAAGTCCGGGACATGCCTCATGGCGCTTCTTGCCCTTGGCTTTTCCAAGCCGCATGAGATGCGGCAGCTACAACTACAACGACAAAAAATAACCCTGGATCCCCGATCAAGCCGGGGATGACGGTAAGGAGATTCTTCGCTAGGTTCTTCGCTTCGCTCAGGACAAGCTCAGAATGACAATTCTGGGTGATCAGTCCCTCTATTTTGTCAACGAATGACTGAACACATACAATTCCCGACATCTTAATCGGGAATCCATGGTTTTTCTCTTCACAAAGGAATGAGTG
>JAJDZI010000122.1 GCA_022824735.1 Nitrospirales bacterium | reverse complement strand
GGAGTCCCGTGGGCCGGATTCTTCTGGCAGGCAATGCTCGCGCGTTGACGCATCTCTCGTTTCAGGACGGCCGGCATCCGACTGAGCCGGACCCCCGGTGGATCTATGCTGAAAAACCGTTTCAACGACCGATCCGGCAACTCGAAGAATATTTTTCCGGAACACGCAAAACATTCACGATCAAACTGGCCCCGCAAGGCACCCCGTTTCAACAACGCGTCTGGCAAGCCCTGCGGACCATCCCCTATGGACGAACGCTGTCATACGGACAGATTGCCAAAGCCATCGGCCGGCCCACGGCCAGTCGCGCCGTGGGCGCGGCAAACGGGCAGAATCCCATTTCGATCATCGTCCCCTGCCATCGCGTCATCGGCAGCAACGGGAAACTCGTGGGGTACGGCGGCGGACTCTCCATTAAGGAAACCTTGCTGAATCACGAAAATAGCCGCCAGTCTTGAAGCCTGACAAGTCTCGTGCCGGGTCTATGCCGGCCGCTTTTGCTGGTTTTCGAGAATGGGAGCGATCCTGGCCGGGGAATAGGTCGGTGGTTTGACCCACTTGCCGTCCTCCCGTTTGTATCCGCCCACCTTGCTCATGTTGGAACGCTGGACTTCCCGGAATACCGGCGCCATGTCGATTCCATAAGAGACGGCCGTGCCGTACACGACGTAGAGCAGATCAGCGAGTTCTTTCGCAATGGCGGGGAGGGTTCCCGCTTTCATGGCTTCCTTCAATTCATCAAACTCTTCCTGGATGAGCCGCTCGCGCAGGACCATGGTCTTCGAGTCCGGCACGCTGGGACTCTCCGCAACGTGGATATCGAACTCCCTGTGAAACTCCCGAACCATTTTTTGCGCTTCGTCCATTTTCCCGTCCTTTCGGCCAAGTAGTGCAGTGAACATGTCCTCGACGTTCTTAATCGGGGATCAGAGGTTCCATTATAAAGCTAGAATGATATAGACGTCGTTGACGTTCGTCCCGGTCGGTCCGGTCACGATGTGTCCGCCTACCCGGTGAAAAAATCCATAGCTGTCGTTCTCCCGAAGCGACACTTCGAGGCTGACCCCCTTCTGCTTGGCCCGGCTGACGGTTCTCCCATCCACGATGGCTCCTGCCGCTTCCGTCGGCCCGTCGATCCCGTCGGTTCCGAACCCTGCCACAAATACCCCGGACAACCCGGTGAGAGAAGTCGCAGCCGCCAAGGCAAATTCCTGAACGCGCCCACCAATCCCTTTCCCTTTCACGGTCACGGTGAGTTCCCCGCCGGCCAGCAGACATGCCGGAGGCCGAACGGGATTGCCCGAGACATGCATGTCCCTGGCAAGATTCCCGAAGAGCTTTCCGATCTCACGTGCTTCCCCCGAGAGGGTCGTCGTCAGGATCAGGGGCCGGAGCCCCAACGCCTTGGCCCGTTTAGCCAGGCTTCCAATGACGGCGCGGTTGTTCCCGATCACGTGATGATGGACCCGGGAAAACAGGGCCTCGCCGGGTTTGGGTGTGTCGGGGATGCGTCCTTGGACTCCGCGATCCACGTGTCGCCGAACGGCCAAGGGAATCCGGTTCCGGATGCCGTACGTATCGAGCACCTTTTTGGCATCGGCAAACGTGGAGGAATCCGGGGCCATGGGACCCGACCCGATCGTGGCCGGATCATCGCCCGGCACGTCCGACAGGATGAGCGTCATGACTGAGGCAGTGGTGGAAGCCGCCAAATACCCGCCCTTGATCCCGGAGAGGTGCTTGCGCACCGTGTTGATTTCCTGAATGGCGGCTCCGCTTCGGAGGAGCAACCGGGTCGTGAGTTGTTTTTCCTTCAAGGTCAGACCAGCGGCCGGGGCCGCCAACAGGCTCGACGCCCCGCCGGAGAGCACCATCAGGACCAGGTCGCGTTCCGACAATGACGCAAGCAGCCGGATGATCCTTCTCGCGGCTTTTTCACTGCGATGATCCGGAACCGGGTGTCGAGCCTCCAGCAGTTGTATCCGTTTCGTTCTCCCGGCGCGCCCATCGTTGACCACAACCAGACCGCCTTCCAACCGCGACCCCAATTGTCGTTCCAACGCGACAGCCATGGCACCCGCGGCCTTCCCGGCCCCGATGCACACGATGCGCGAAAATCCGGTGAGGTCGTACTCCCGTGCGCCTACCCTGAGACGGTTGTTCCTGACCCGGACGGCGCGCCGGATCGCCGATTCGGGGTCCGCGGCGTCCAACCCTGCGCGCAGTAGTTGCCGGAGCATCGTTCGGACGTGTTTGTCGGCGCAATCGACACGGATTTGCATGTGTTTTGCCACCAAGAAAACCTTTAAAAGCCGATCGTTCGTTATGGTACGATTCCCGCGATGCGCAGCCTCAACGTTTTACACCAGACCATCGCCGATTGCACGCGCTGTCCGCGCTTGACCGCCTACCGCCGGGAAGTCGCCTCCGTAAAGGTGAAGCGGTTTCAGGAGTGGGAGTATTGGGGCCGGCCCGTTCCCGGGCTCGGAGATCCCCGCGCGAGACTCTACGTCATCGGGTTGGCGCCGGCGGCTCATGGAGGTAACCGGACGGGACGCATCTTCACCGGCGACCGAAGCGGAGATTGGCTCTATGAGGCCCTGTTTCGATTCGGATTCGCCAATCAAGCCGAGTCCACCCACCGGGGCGACGGACTGCGATTGACGGATTGTTACGTGGCCGCGGCCGTGCGCTGCGCACCGCCGGACAACAAGCCCTCGCGAGAAGAATTTGAAACATGCCGGCCTTACGTGCTGGAAGAACTCCGTCTGTTGAAGCGAATCGCCGTCGTGGTCGCTCTGGGGAAAATTGCCTTCGATGAATATCTGACGGCCGCGGGACCGCCGGGACGGGGCACCGGTAAACCCAAGTTCGGACACGGAACCAGCTATGCCACGGCCCAGGGCGTGACCTTGTTAGGGTCGTACCACCCCAGCCAACGAAATACCTTCACCGGAACACTCACCCGACCCATGTTTCACGGCGTATTCGAACGCGCCAGGCAATTGGTGGACGGCCTGCCCTGACCATCTTACCCTTTGGGCGCGTTTCGGGCTTCCCAATCCGCGAGAAATTTCTTGAGCCCGATGTCCGTAAGCGGATGCTTGGCCAATTGCTGAAAGACCCCATACGGCATGGTGCAAATATCGCCGCCAACCAATGCGGCTTCCACCACGTGCTGCGGATGTCTCACGCTGGCCACAAGCACCTGGGTCGAAAAATCGTAATTGTGGAAAATGGTCACGATTTGCCGGATGAGTTCCATGCCGTCACTGCTGATGTCGTCCAGGCGTCCGATGAACGGCGACACGCACCACGCGCCGGCCTTGGCGGCCAGCAGGGCCTGTGTCGGTGAAAAACATAACGTGACGTTCACCCGAATGCCTTCGGCGGCCAGGCGTTTGGTTGCCGCGAGTCCTTCCGGGATCAGGGGGCATTTCACGACAACGTTGGGGTGAATACGGGCCAATTCCAGCCCTTCCTTGACCATGGCATCGGCCTCCACGCTCACCACCTCCGCGCTCACCGGGCCATCCACGAGTTGACAAATTTCGAGGATCAGATCCTTGAAGTCCCGTCCTTCCTTGGAGACCAACGATGGGTTGGTCGTGACCCCGTCCAGGATCCCCATCCGAGCGGCTTCGGCAATTTCCTTGACGTTCCCCGTATCCAGGTAGATTTTCATGCTCTTCCTCCCTCAACGCGTTGTTGGCGCTTTTTCCCGGTCACATGGTACCATGATCTCCATTCCAAACCGTCTGTCACTCGTGCATTGTAATGGAGCCTGCCGAACGTTGACAATCGCAAACCCCCTCAATCCCCCTGATCAGGGGGACGTGACAAGAGAGCCTTTCTTCCCCTGAACATGCCCTCGTCTCAACGTGACATACACGTCTACCCGACGACCCAAGCGTTGCTGGAAGCCGCGGCGCGCCACGTCCTCGATCACGCGCAGCAGGCCATCGCGGCGCGGGATTCCTGTACCATCGCGCTTGCCGGAGGCTCAACCCCGAAAGACCTCTATGCGATGCTCGCCGCCCCGCCTTTCCGGAATCAACTGGATTGGACGAGAATCCGGATTTTTTGGGGAGATGAACGTCACGTCCCGCCGGATCATGCAGACAGTAATTATCGAATGGCCCATGACGCATTCCTTCGCCACCTGCCCATTTCCACGACGCAGGTTCATCGTGTGCCGAGTGAACTTCCCGATGCCCAAGCCGCTGCCGACCAATATGAAGCCGCGCTGCGTGAACAATTCGAGGTTTCCGAACCGGACGTCCCTCGTTTTGATTTGATCCTGCTGGGCATGGGGCCGGACGGACATACCGCTTCCCTGTTCCCGGGCACCCAGGCCGTGCATGAAACGAGCCGGCTCGTTGCCGCTCCCTGGATCGAGAAGCTGGGGGCGTTCCGAATCACGTTTACCCCGGTTCTTCTCAATCACGCCAGACACGTCACATTTCTCATCTGTGGCCGCGCCAAAGCCGAAACGCTTCACGCCGTACTTGAAGGGCCTTTTCAACCCGACGCGCTTCCCATTCAAGTGATCGGGCCACGAGCCGGGACGCTGACCTGGTTTGTGGACCAGGAGGCCGGCGGCGCGCTGACCTTCCTGCAACGTCGTGAAATCCCTTGATCAACGGACTGCGGCCTTGTTACAAGTGTCCTGTTACTGATGCGAAATCCCTTCCACTCACGAATGCGCGGATCATGACGCCTCTTTCTGTGCTCCCCAACAATGTCTTTTCGGAAACCCTGACGGAATACGGGGAATTGCCCCTCCGCGCCAGAACCATGCACACGTTACAGGTGAACGTCGGGAGACTCTGCAACCAGACTTGTCATCATTGTCACGTTGACGCCGGTCCTTCCCGAACGGAAATCATGAGCCGGGAGACGATGGAGAGCATTCTCACGGTCCTTCGATGCCATCCCCAGATCACCACCGTGGATATAACCGGCGGAGCCCCGGAAATGAATCCGCACTTTGAATATCTCGTTTCAGAATCTCGCGGGCTTGGGAAAACAGTGCTCGACCGCTGCAATTTGACGGTTTTTTCCGTTAAAGGAAAATCCCACCTTCTCCGATTTCTGGCTGATCACCAGGTAGAGATCATCGCCTCCCTGCCCTGCTATCTTGAGGAGAACGTGGATCAGCAACGGGGCACGGGGGTCTTTGCGAGGAGCCTGGACGCCTTACGACAATTGAACGCGTTGGGCTATGGGCTCGAAGGCACGGGCTTGGCGTTGAATCTCGTCTACAATCCGTTGGGCGCGCAACTGCCTCCTCATCAACGGGAGTTGGAGCAAGCCTATAAAGACCAACTGTCCTCGCGTTTCGGTATCCGGTTCAATCACCTGTATACCATCACCAATATGCCCATTAACCGTTTCCTGAACGACCTGTACGCCCAAGGCCGGTATGAAGCGTACATGAGCCTGCTGATTGAGAACTTCAACCCGCATTCGGTCGAACACGTCATGTGCCGCAGCCTGCTCAGCGTGGGATGGGACGGACGGCTATACGATTGCGATTTTAACCAGATGCTTGATATGCCCGTGCGCCACGGACTGCCGCAAACCATCGCGGAGTTCGATTACGAGGCATTGGCCCGGCGCCCGGTTGTGACCGGCCAACATTGTTATGGATGCACGGCCGGCGCCGGCTCATCCTGCGGCGGGGCGCTCGACTCTGGTTCTCCAGCTTCAGGAACCCCTGATTTACTGTGATAGCGGGATGCAGGGCAAGGCGTCCCGGAGCGAAACCCGAGGCTTATCAAACGAGATAGGTGAGGGTTGAGCGAGGACACAACGCAGCCCGGCGCCCGATAGTGGGGTAAATCAGAGGTTCCTTTATTCGGACATATAACTTTTGAACTTACGCGCGCATTCGTTGCTACAGAAGTGATAATGCTGCCCCCCGATTTTTTCAACCACCGCTGAACCCGCCGTGATATACAATTTGCAGACGGGGTCCTGCACCATCATGTCTTTCGAGGGCAGGGAGGGATCGGCGTTCTTCCGGTCTCGAAAATCGCGAATGGATTTCCGGATCATCAAAAACAGAATGATCAGAAGGACTAAAATGATTATAATGCGCCACATGAGTCTTTCGGGGGCTGTCCTATTGGATTAGCCTCAAGTATACTGGTTTCTTCGCCATCGGCCAATGCCCTGGCACGACACGCCCACGCCCAATTCAATGCCGGCGCCGGATCACCGCAACTCCTGCAACCGAGAGAGATGATTGATGGTCACCATAACCCTTATGGGAAATTTGGAAACGTCTGACGGCGAACGAAGTTTGTCCTGTGAACTGGAAGATCCTCTTCCAGTGAAACAACTGATTAAACAGCAGGGGCGCAAACTTCGGCAGGTGACCAGACTCTTACGAGAAAATAAGGTTATGGTGACGATTAATCGACGAGTGGCGAGTGAAGATACATCCGTCCACGATGGAGATGAAATCAGCCTCGTGGCCCACGATGGGATGAGTACGAAAGGGCTGGGGCCTTCGTTTTATTAAAACGAAGGCTTGGGGCTTACCTACACTACAGAAAACACCCGAACGATGAAAAGGTTTTGGGTGGTTACCTTTTGGCCAGGATGGAATCCTTGGCGACTTTAGCCACGCGAAACTTCACCACTTTCTTGGCTGGAATCTTGATCGGCTCTCCGGTTTGAGGATTTCTTCCGGTTCGAGCTTTCCGATGAGACAGCACTAACTTTCCAAGTCCCGGGACAGTAAAGGAGTTTTTCGCTTCTTTGTAAGCCAGGGCAGCCAGGTTATCGAGAATTTCACTTGTGATCTTTTTCGTCACTCCAGACTTTGTCGCCAACTGATCAACGATCTGAGACTTGGTCATAGCTTTGGCCATGAGGGACCTCCTCTTCAATAAGGATACGTGTCGGCAGGATAGAACACGTGCAGAATCAGTTCAAACCGGAAGATATTCGGAAACGCTTAACGTCGCCTGAAAAGATCAAAGAAAAAACCCAAAAAAGATGAAGGCGAGTCTACCGAAAGCATCATATACTGTCAACCACAAAACCCTTGAATGATGCGAGATAGCTGCAAATTCTTTTCGACGGCCTCAATGGGTTTCCTTGATGCCCGGATTCCGACCACGGTAAAGTGTGTGGGTGATTCAAGAAGCCTCAAGTGAAAGGGAATAACCATGGGCAGAGAACTATCCGTTATTTCATTGACAAAATCCGATGACGCGGGGAACGAGTTTCTTTATTCCCGGGTGTTTTGCCAACGCAAGGACCCGCCTGCTCTTCGCTTGTTGTTGGATTTTTTGAGATCGAAAAGCCAGGTTCCCCTCATCCCCAACGTGGAGCCTGAAGTGCTCGACGACTATTCATGGGTCCAAATGGCTGTCGGCTATCATCGTGAGAAGAAACCGGTTCAGTTGTTTTGCATTCGTCATGAAGGCACCTATCAGGACGTCTTCGAGAAAGAACAGCAAGGATTTTCCGCGCACCTCTCTGCCTTTGGAGACGTAGAGGCCGACCTGGCGAGAGAATTCGTCGTTCGAGCCCACTTTATCCTTGCGACTCGAATCCTCAAAAACGACATCACCGACGAAGGGTATGATTTCAACGGGTGGATCCTGGAATTCTTCCAGGAAAACTGTAATGGGATTGTCCAGATCGACGGGCAGGGCTTTTTCTCACCCAAAGGGGAGCTCGTCGTGGACTTGCAGGACGACCCTGCGCAGCAGGATTTTTCCAAACCGGAAATCCAGCCCTCCTAACCTACCAGAGGTTCATTGTCAATCAGAGGTTCGGTCGATTATCAGGTCATCCACCACGGAATGAAACGTTTTCTGGGGAACGCCATCCAGGTAGCCGCGATAGCCGATACCGTCTTTGATCACTTCCGCTAACGCCCCTTGATCGAACAAGTGCGGGCCGGCAATCACGTCGTCGCGGCTGAACAGGACGTCGGCCCGGTACCCCGGCGCCAATTTCCCGGTATCGTTTTGTCCGATGCGTTCGGCTGCAAGCCCCGTCCCGCTGTACCATGCCGCCAAGACAGGCAGGCCGTCCCTGATCAGCGAGACCATCTCCATGTAATTCCGGCCATGCATTCGGGGAAGGATCGGGTCGGTTCCCGTAATCATGGTGAGACCGCTCGCCTGCGCAATCCTGACCGATTCGGCATGGGCCTCAGTCGCCTGTCGCACTTTTTCGGCGACAAAAGGCGAGAGGTCTTCCGCCTTGGGCAATTCGTAATTGATCCATGACGTGGGGGTCACCGTACACCCTTTGGCATAGGCTTTTTCCGCCAAGGCTTCATTCAGAAACGAGATATGCTGAATGTCATGCACTCCGCAATCAATGGCCAATTCGATCCCCTGCCGGCTATGGGCGTGGGCCGCAACCATCATGCCGCGACCGGCGGCTTCGTCACAAATCGCCTCGATTTCCGCTTGCGTGAAATCCCGATTCTCCAATTTATCCGAGGGAGACACGACCCCCGGGCTCGTACAAATTTTCACCAGGTCCCCGCCGCACGCGGCGATTTCACGCACGCGCTTTCGACAATCCCAAGGCCCGTCCACGATGCTCGAAGGACGGCCCGGGCCGGCAGGCCACAGCCGGGACACCGTGTCATGACACCGGTCCGTACCTCGAAAGTCCGCGTGACCGCCGGTCGTGGACAGCATGCAAATGGCAATTTTCAAGCGAGGCCCGATGATCACGCCTTCCTCCACCAACCGTTTCACCACGTGTGTGGCTCCTCCCACGTCACGAACGGTCGTCACCCCGCCATGAACCAGGGTGGCATACAGGATCCGCTCGGTATAGACCAGGCCGGCGGGCCCATTCATGGTTGCCAGGTCTTCGTCGTGAATGCCCAACACCGTGACGTGACTATGGCAATCGACGAGACCGGGAGTTGCGGTGAGGGAAGAACAATCAACGCGCCGAACGTCCTGACCGGGAGAAGGTTCGGCCCGATGCGGTTTCACCGCTTCTATGGTCCCGCCTTCCACCCACAGGTCAACCCCTTGATGAACCGCGGCATCGGTGCCTGAGGTTCCGTCATACAATTTCCTGATGTTGGAGAAAATGATCATCGTGTCACCCTCCGTGGAAACCGGAAGGGTTCCTGTGTACCGGAACCTCGAAAATTTCTCAAGCAGGGAACGGCAGGAGGGCCGGGGGGGGCCGTATTGAAAAATTCCGGCGTCTCTGCCTATATTGACCAGCATTCACCTGATTTGCTCTTTTTCCTGACCCCCGGAGTTGAATCGTATGGCTGACGAGAGGCACTTCGACGAAATGTTCGGGACGGGCGAACAGCATCGCGAACCGTATCGCGACTATCGCCAATGGTTTGAATCCCAGGACACGGCGTGGCTGCATCGCAAGTCTGATGAAGCCGAGACTGTTTTTCGGAGGATCGGGATCACCTTCAACGTGTATGGAGAGGAAGAAGCCAGCGAACGACTGATCCCCTTCGACGTCGTCCCGCGCATTATTTCCAGTCGTGAATGGTCGCGGCTTGTCCGGGGGATCCGGCAGCGGATCCAAGCCATGAATGCCTTCCTGTACGACGTGTATCACCGGAAGGAAATCTTTCGGGCAGGACGCGTTCCCATAGAGATGATCGCGAACAATGACGCCTTCCTGCCACAGATGATCGGGGTTTCCCCACCGGGAAACGTCTACACCCACGTCGTCGGCGTCGATATCGTCCGCACCGGCGAAAACGAATTCTACGTCCTGGAGGACAATGCCCGCACGCCGTCCGGAGTCTCCTACATGCTGGAGAACCGGGAAATCATGCTCCAGATGTTTCCGGAACTGTTTGCGCGAGTCAACGTGCAGGCCGTCGGCAACTATCCCAAAACCCTGCAACGCTCGCTCGGCAACTGCGTACCACGTTCATGCGAAGGAACGCCGGTTATCGCGGTGCTGACACCCGGCATTTACAATTCGGCCTATTTTGAGCACGCGTTCCTTGCCGCCCAGATGGGCGCGGAACTGGTCGAAGGGCATGACCTGCGCGTCGTTGATGGACGCATTGCCATGCGGACTACCCAAGGGTATGCCCCCATTGACGTCATTTACCGGCGCGTGGACGACGAGTACCTGGACCCGCTCAATTTCAATCCGCAGTCACTCCTGGGGGTGCCGGGCATTTTCGACGTCTACAGGGCCGGCGGGGTCACCATCGCCAACGCCCCGGGCACGGGCATTGCCGACGATAAAGCCGTCTATTCCTATATGCCGGACATCATCGAATTTTATACGGGCGAAAAGGCGCTGCTGCAGAACGTCCCGACCTGGCGTTGCGCAGAGCCCGATGCGTTGCGCTACGTGCTGGACCACCTGGACGAGTTGGTCGTCAAAGAGGTCCATGGCTCAGGCGGATACGGCATGCTGATCGGCCCTGCCGCGAGCCGCAAAGCACTCGCCGAGTTCCGGAACAAGTTGAAAGCCACGCCAAGCAAGTATATTGCCCAGCCCACCCTGTCGCTTTCCACGACCCCGATTCTGACCAAGAACGGTTTGGATCCACGCCACGTGGACCTTCGGATTTTTGTCCTGGTTTCGCCGAATAAGATTCACATGACTCCGGGCGGGCTGACCCGCGTGGCCCTGAACAAGGGGTCACTGATCGTCAATTCCAGCCAGGGCGGAGGCACCAAAGACACCTGGGTCCTGGAGGAATAACCCCATGCTTGGGAAAACTGCCGATGGCCTGTTCTGGATGTTTCGGTACCTTGAACGAAACGAAAATACCGCGCGCCTTCTGGATGCCGGGTTTCGCATTGCCCTGACTCGCACCGCCGCCGCGGAGAACGAGTGGGCTTCCGTGCTCACCACGATCGGCGTCAAGCAGGCCTTCCTGGAACAATACGAACGGATGGAGACGGCCCACGTCATCGATTTCCTGTTACGCGACCCATCCAATGCATCCAGCGTCACGTCGGTGATTCAGGCCGCGCGCGACAATGCCCGGCTCCTGCGCACCGCGCTGACGCGCGAATTGTGGTCGGACACCAATGAATGCTGGCTGACCCTCAGGGAATTGCTGGCCCATCCCGTACGGGAGCGGGAATTGCCCTTTGTCCTCAGCACGATCCAACGGCAAAACGCCCTGCTCAACGGCACGCTCCACAACACCATGATGCGAAATGAGATCTTCAATTTTGCCCGTCTCGGCACGTTCCTGGAACGGGCGGACAACACGGCGCGTATCCTCGACGTCAAGTATTACCTGCTGCTGCCGTCAGTCTCGCTGGTCGGCAGTTCGCTGGATAACGTGCAATGGGAAACCATTCTCAGGTCGGTATCGGCTCAACGTTCCTACCACCGGCTCCATAAAGGCGACGTTCGCCCGAGGGAGATCGCGAATTTCCTGATGCTCGATCTCCGCATGCCGCGGTCGCTCGCCTTCTGCTATGCAAAGATCGTGGATAATCTCACGCATCTCGCCAAGGATTACGGCGTTCGCCAGCCCTGTATCAACCAGGCGGAAACGGTGTTCGCCAAGCTGACGAACCGTTCCATCGAGGATATTTTCGAATCCGGGGTGCACGAATTCATCCAGGACTTCGTCCGGGCCAACAATGCCCTGGGAAGCCAGATTGAAAAGGATTTCCGCTTTTACGGATAGCAGGATGCGACTGAGCATTTCCCATCTCACGACGTACCAATACGACAAGCCGGTCCACTATGCGTTGCAACAGGTCCGGCTGACGCCGAAGTCCCAGGCGTCACAGAACGTGTTCGCGTGGGATATGACGGTTGAAGGCGGCCGCAAGGAGCTCGAGTTGACGGACCAGCACAATAACCTCGTGACCCTGATCAGCCTGTCGGAAGAGCAGTCCGGGATCAGTATCCATTGCCGGGGAGAGGTCGAAACCATCGAACATCACGCGCCGTCCGGCTGGCCGGAAGGCTATACACCGCCGTGGTATTTCAAGCGGACAACCGCACTCACCACGCCGGGCGAGCAGATTCACGACCTCGTCGAATCCCTGGCCGATGACGTCCGCGACGACCTGGCGCGGCTGCACGCGCTCTCCGGCCTGGTTGCAAAGACCATTTCCTATACAAAGGGACGGACAACTCCCCAAACCACGGCGGAAGACGCCCTGGGGATAGGGCACGGCGTGTGCCAGGATCACACGCACGTGTTTCTCAGCGCGGCGCGGCTCCTGGGGTTTCCGGGTCGATACGTCAGCGGGTATCTCATAATGGACGACCGCGTGGAACAGGACGCGAGCCATGCCTGGGCGGAAACCTGGATAGATGGAACAGGATGGACCGGGTTCGACGTATCGAATGGCGTCTCGCCGGATGAACGCTACGTGCGCGTGGCAACGGGTCTCGATTATAGAGACGCGGCCCCCGTATCCGGCATTCGGACGGGAGACGCCCGGGAATCCCTGACCGTCGCCATCCGCGTGCAACGCAAGGATCCCTGAGCACGGCGGTCACTTGGCAGGCTCCGTGAGAGCGTGATAGCTTCGCGTTGTACAGCCGGCATGAACCGTTGTATCCATTTTGAGCACGACGTGTCCCAGACCCATGACTGACCACACCGCACAAAGTTGGTTGAGCCCCGCGAAGACGTTTTCCGATCGACACATCGGACCGACGGAGACCGATACCCGGGAGATGCTGAAAACCCTCGGGTTCCCATCGCTGGAAGCATTGATTCAAGCCACGATCCCTGAAGACATTCGCCGGCACGAAGCCCTCGACTTGCCGCCCCCCCGGAGCGAGCAGGAGGTCTTGGCCGACCTCGGGCGCATGGCTTCCAGGAATCAGGTGTTCCGGTCGTTTATCGGGATGGGGTACTACGATTGTCACACGCCCCCGGTCATTCTCCGGAACATCCTGGAAAATCCGGCGTGGTACACCCAGTACACGCCCTACCAGGCGGAAATCGCTCAAGGACGCCTGGAAGCCCTGCTCAATTTTCAAACGATGGTGGCGGACCTGACCGGCCTCCCGTTGGCCAATGCGTCCCTCCTGGACGAAGGGACCGCGGCGGCGGAAGCCATGGCCATGTGCAAAGCGATCACCGGCCGGCCGGCGTTTTTTGCTTCGGAAGAATGTCACCCGCAAACGCTGGCCGTGGTCCGGACTCGCGCCGCGTCGCTCGGGCTCCAATTGGACGTCGGACCCGTCGATACGATCGACTGGGAACGGACGTCGTATAGCGGCCTTCTCCTGCAATATCCCTCCACGGACGGCACGTTTCGCAATGACCACGAACTGATCCGGCGAGCCCACGACGCGGGCACACAAGTCGTGATGGCCACGGACCTGCTCGCCCTGACCCTCTTCAAACCGCCGGGGGAATTCGATGCCGATATTGCCGTGGGATCCAGCCAGCGCTTTGGGGTTCCGTTGGGATTCGGCGGCCCGCATGCCGCGTTCCTGTCCACGCGCGAAGACTACAAGCGCCAAATACCCGGACGCATTGTGGGCGTCTCCAAGGACAGCCAGGGACGAACGGCGTACCGGCTGGCGTTACAGACTCGCGAACAACATATTCGCCGCGACCGCGCCACGAGCAACATCTGTACGGCCCAGGTGCTGTTGGCCAACGTCGCCGGCATGTACGCCGTGTACCACGGACCCGACGGGCTGAAACGCATTGCTGAGCGCGTGCGCGGCTTGACCCTCGTCCTCGCCGAGGGCCTGACCCGTCTCGGGTGTCGCGTACCGGACGAACTCTTTTTCGATACGTTGCGCGTATCCGCCGGCGCGCTCTCGCCGGCACAGGTCCGCGAACGGGCTGAACGGCATCGACTCAACCTTCGAGAATTCGCCGACGGCTCCTTCGGCATTGCGCTGGATGAAACCACGACCATGGAGGACGTGGAGACTCTCTGGAACACGTTCTCAAAAGACGGGCAGGTACGGTTTACGGCAAAAGAACTCGCCGATACGCGCTCCGTTTCGCTGCCGGCCCCGTTTGCCCGCACGACTCCCTTTCTGACGCACGAAGTCTTTCACCGGTATCGGTCCGAACACGAGCTGTTACGCTACATGCACCGGCTTCAGTCCCGTGACCTCTCACTGGTGCATTCCATGATTCCCCTGGGCTCCTGTACCATGAAACTCAATGCCACGGCGGAAATGCTTCCCGTAACGTGGCCGGAATTCAGTCGCCTTCATCCGTTTGCCCCTCCGGAACAAACGGAAGGATACGCCCGACTGTTCAGTGAATTGGGAACCTGGCTCTCGGAAATTACGGGGTATCCGGCAGTTTCACTGCAACCCAACGCGGGGTCCCAAGGGGAATACGCCGGACTGCTGGTCATCCGGGCCTATCATGAAAGCCGCGGGCAAGGCCGCCGGAATACGTGTTTGATTCCGGCGTCGGCCCACGGGACCAACCCCGCGAGCGCGGCGATTGCCGGCCTGCAAGTCGTGCCCGTGGCCTGTGACGAACGCGGGAACATCGACCTGATCGACTTGCGCGCCAAGGCCGTCCTTCACCGCGAGACGCTGGCCGCCCTCATGGTAACGTATCCTTCGACGCACGGGGTCTTTGAAGAAACGATCCGGGAAATCTGCGGCGTCGTGCACGAGCATGGCGGCCAGGTCTATATGGACGGCGCGAACATGAACGCGATGGTGGGCCTGTGCCGGCCGGCCGACGTCGGCGCCGACGTCTGTCATCTCAACCTGCACAAGACCTTTTGCATTCCCCACGGCGGAGGCGGACCCGGTATGGGGCCGATTGTCGCCGCCGCGCACCTGGCCCCGTTTTTGCCCGGACATCCGCTCCGTGACACGGGTGGAGAGCACGGCATCGGGCCGGTCTCCTCGGCGCCACAGGGCAGTCCGAGTATCCTGCCGATTTCCTGGGCCTTTATTGCGCTCATGGGCGCACAGGGATTGACCCGGGCCACCAGCATCGCTATCCTGAATGCCAATTACATGGCCAAGCGATTGGAAAAGGACTTTTCCATCCTGTACACCGGAAAGGGCGGCTTGTGCGCCCACGAATTTATCCTGGACCTGCGACCGTTCAAGAAGTCAGCCGGCATTGAAGTGGAAGACGTGGCCAAACGTCTTATGGACTTTGGCTTTCATGCCCCGACCATTTCGTGGCCCGTGGCCGGAACCATGATGATCGAGCCCACGGAAAGCGAATCCAAGTCGGAACTCGATCAGTATTGTGATGCGCTGCTGGCAATTCGACAAGAGATCAGGGACGTTGAAGAAGGGCGACTCCCGCGAGACGACAATCCCCTGAAACACGCCCCGCATACAATTGAAGACGTCACGAACCCGGACTGGAACCGTCCCTATGGCCGCGACCAGGCAGCCTTTCCCCTGCCGTGGCTCCGGGACCTGAAATTCTGGCCGGCCGTTTCACGCATCGATAGCGCCTATGGAGATCGCAACGTGGTCTGCACGTGCCCCCCGATCTCCATGGCCCCCAACCCCCCTGCCCCCCCCTTATCAGGGGGGAGAGGAACTCTGCCGTCCCCATGATAAGGGGGATTGAGGGGGTTGTCTTCTGTCAGAGAATGACTGAATATTTACACTGTATAGGAGGTCAACCGGAAGCAGCGTGAAAAAGAAATCACCGAACACGCTCCTGTTCGCTATCGTGTCGGGAATTGTCGCCGGAACGATCCTCGGGGGGACTTGGCCGGAAGCCGGGCATGGCGTGGCGTTTCTTGGGGAAGTGTTTCTCAAGGCCCTGTTCGTTCTTGTGGTTCCCCTGGTCATGAGTTCCATCATCGT
Organism: Nitrospirales bacterium; assembly: GCA_022824735.1. Lineage (GTDB taxonomy): Bacteria > Nitrospirota > Nitrospiria > Nitrospirales > UBA8639 > Bin75. Next base: position 1,774 of record JAJDZI010000122.1, on the reverse strand, counting down.
GGGCGTGACCAGTCTCGGCGACGTGCGGCGACTCGGCCCCCTGGGAGGCCGCGCGGTCCTGTATTTCATGACGACGACGGGGATCGCGGTCGTCATCGGGCTGGTCCTGGTCCTGCTGATCCAGCCGGGCGCTCCCGGGTCGGCCGAATCCCCTGCCATCGACATGACGTCCGTCTCGGAACGATTGGAAGACAAACCCGACAGCGTGCCCGAGATGCTCAGGACCATCCTGACCGGGCTCATCCCGAAAAATCTGTTTTCCGCCATGGCCAACGCCGACGTGTTGCCCCTGATTATTTTTTCGTTGGTGTTCGGCGGGATTCTGACGACGGTGGGAGAACGGGGCAGGCTTGTGATTCAAGTCGTCGAAGGCGTGAACGAGGCGATCATGGCCATGGTCCACCTGCTGATGTGGGCGGCGCCTGTGGGCATCGGCGCATTGATTGCCGGCCGGTTGGGCGAGGCAGGAGGGTTCAGCGGCTTTTGGCCGCAACTGGTGCAATTAGGCGCCTATGCCGGTACCGTCATCCTGGGTTTGCTGATCCACGGCCTGATCGTGATTCCCCTGCTCCTCCACTTTGTCGGAAAACAGAACGTCTTCGCGTACGCCAGAAACATCGGGACCGCCCTGACCACGGCCTTCTCCACCAGTTCGAGTTCGGCCACGCTTCCGCTCACCATGGAAGCCGTGATCGAGGAAAACAAGGTCTCGCCCCGAACCGCGCGTTTTGTGCTCCCCCTGGGCGCCACGATCAACATGGACGGCACGGCCCTCTACGAGGCGGTGGCCGCCGTATTCATTGCGCAGTCGTATGGCATCGAACTCGGATTTGCCCAGACGGTGATTATCGTGCTGACGGCGACCCTGGCCGCGGTCGGCGCGGCAGGCATCCCCGAAGCCGGTCTGGTCACAATGGTGATCGTGCTCAAATCCGTCAACCTGCCCATCGAAGGCATTGCTCTCATTCTGGTGATCGACTGGTTCCTGGACCGCTGCCGCACCACGACCAACGTCTGGGGAGACGCCGCGGGATCAGCGGTGATTGACCGGTTGGAGAACAAGGGCGGCAGCGGGTGAACCTGCCGCCCGGTATTTCAAGAATAGCTAAAACCCGTAGATGATACCGATGCCCACGTCGTGTCCTCTGATGGTGACATCGAAGTCCCCTTCCGACACGTCCCCTTTGAAGGACGGCGACGAAGTCCCGAAATATCGCCAGTCCAGGCTGACGGTGATTGAACGCCCCTCCTCCAATGGAAACTCGTAGCCGATGCCCGTGCCTACCTGATAGGCGAAGACGGTATCGCTGTCGTCGCTGAGCGATCTGCTGGGCGATCTGGCGGTAGCCACAGAATCCGCATCGATCGAAATCAAAGCCACCCCGATACCGCCGCCGATGTAGGGCACCCACCTGGATCCAGTATCAAAATCATAGTCCACGTTGGCCATGAAGGCGAGCATCGAAAAATTGCCGTCGATGTCATTTTTTTTCGGAACATTCTGGTTCGCGGCCGCTTGGTGCTCATCAGAGAGATCGCCATAAGATGTGTTAGTGGGATCAGCGTACGGTGGAGACAAACCCGCTGCGGATGCTCCGGCATTTACTTGTGCAGCTACCCCCGGAGCGGTGAGTTCCACCAGACCGCCCGGGCTTTTGACATCCAGTTCGCCTAGACCATGTCTGCGGTAGTCGATCTCGGCCTCCACTCGGAAACCGCTGGGAAAGGCATACCCGGCCATGCCTCTCACGGCAAACCCGTCTTTGGTGGTCGC
>JAJDZI010000063.1 GCA_022824735.1 Nitrospirales bacterium | reverse complement strand
CGCCGCCCGCCCGGTGTAAGGTCCTGGACCAAGGTGCTCTTGCCGGTCTGTCGGGCACCCGTCACCACCACCGCGGGCATGACACGCAAGCGGTCCTGGAGACTGCGCGAGACCAAACGGGGAAGCGCGTTATTATTCACGACGTGAATGATAATCATTCACGTCGTGAATTGCAAGAGAAAGGCACTTCCGGAAGGCCGTATTATATTATCTTAGGCCTTCAGCCTTCTCCTCGTTTCATCGCGCGCATCGCTGATGGTTTTGCTCAGATCGCTCCAAGAGCGGTGCTCGACTCGAATGCCGTCTAATTTGTTCGGAAGTTTGTCAGTAGCATATTCACGCGATGCTGCACTCAGCGATACGATCAAACCTCCGCGTCCAGTCTTTTTGCCGATTCTGGAAGCGTATTTCTTTAGTTGTGCCGTTCCAGGCAGTTCCCAATTGCGTTTCGCTTCAATGATGATATGCGGCTTAGATGGGGAGAAAATCTCTACATCAGTAAAGCCCCTGTCTCGGCTTGATCGCTGAAGATAAACATGGGCATCGTCAAATTCGATCTGTCGACCAAACAGATCCTTACCAAGTGCTGCAAGGAGAGCGGAGCTCTGTGACAACGACCATCCCAACGCGTAGGTTATACTGTTTTCATCGTCACCCTTCAGTGCAAAAACCGATTCCACTTCTTTGCCAAACAGATTCAGCCACATCAGTATTTCTCTTCGAATGTCAAAACATCATTCAGCCGCATTTTGCACACGTAACACCAAGCGCAACCTGCAGGATTGACGGGTGTACCGGGATGCAGCACGCCGAGTCAGCATGACTTGCGGAGAAAGGAACGAGGTCAATGGTTTTATTCTGGAGGGGGAGGAAACGGATCGTATTCTTGGAGACTTTCACTCTTGACACGCAAGAATCTTTCACCTCTCAACAACTGCGAAAGCAGCAACATGTTACCACGCTGGACCCCTTCATCGTCATGCCATCCCTGTGGGGTATAAGAAAGGCGTTCAAGGTCCTTTTTGTCGAACTTGTACTTGAGGTCAGTAGCAATCGTAGTGAGTAGGTTAAGAAAACGGGCTTCTCTCTCTCCAAAGAAGTATTTTTGCTCACCCACGGGTGGAAGTGGCTTATTCAAGTGCTCGATGTACTGTGTGTACGCGTCTATAATTGACTGTCGGCCATGAAACTCGAGTTGAACAAGGTTGAGCGCACCAACATGCTCGCCGGAGAGGCGGACTGCGCGAGTTCGCATCAACGACGCAAGAATTTCAGTCCTCCGTCGCCTGACCTCATTCCGACGGTCCCGCCAAAGCGTGACCGAGACTGCCACAATCGGTCCGGTGATTATGGCAATTATCGTCAGCCATTCATTGGCGCTCATACGTCTAAGGTTCGCAGCTTTTTGAATTTGGCGTTGACCGGACCGGTTGGGGTTTCGATACGATAGATGGTATCGGGATCAAGCTCGACTGGAAACTGAAAGGGTACATCAAACGTGAAGGGACGCTCCGCGGACAAGACGCCCGTAATCGTTGGCACACCAGCTGGTATGCTGATTTTGATCGACCCAACAATATTCTGGTGGTCAGGCGCTAGCCTGTATTCGCCATCGTATTGACTGTAACCTTCATCACTGCCAGCAATGACACCGTCCTGGAAGACGAGCAACGCTCCCGTCGTACCCGCTTTGCCAGTGAGGTAAGTCGCATAAATGGCGTTGGGAAACATTTGCAATTCTTCTGCCATCGTTCCTTCCTTTGCGGCCATAACATTCTAAAATACTTCCTCTCTAAGGGCAAGCATCCGGATTCGCCTCGTTCGCGCTCACGGACTCCCTTCGCAAAGCTCACGACTGGATACGTGGATGCATCGCAAGACCGTCTACTGGTAGCTTTCCTGGTCGGTGGGAAACTTCTGGCATTCCACTTCTTCCTTGAAACGGCGCAAGGCTTGGAGGGCGTCGGCTTTGAGGTGGGCGTAGGGCTTGACAAATTTCGGCACGAACTCGTCGAACAGGCCGAGCAGGTCATACAGGACCAACACCTGGCCGTCGCAGTGGGGACCCGCCCCGATCCCGATGGTGGGAATGGAGACCGCTTGGGTCATGGATTGTGCAAGGGTCGCGGGCATCGCCTCCAGAACCAGGGCAAATGCCCCGGCGGCTTCCAGTGCCTTGGCATCGTTGAGCAACACGTCGGCTTGGGTGGTTTCTCTGCCTTGTACTTTGTAACCGCCGAAGCGGTTCACGGACTGCGGCGTCATGCCGAGATGCCCCATCACCGGAATGCCCACGGTGGTCAGGGAGCGGACCCGGTCCACCATGGCGCCGCCTCCCTCCAATTTGACGGCCATGGCTCCCGCCTGGATCAAGCGACCCGCATTGTGAATGGCCCCTTCCTCGCTGACCTGATAACTCATGAACGGCATGTCGGCAATGACCAGGGCCTGCCGCCGGCTTTGAGCCACCAGCCGGGTGTGATACACCATCTCGTCCATGGTGACCGACAACGTATCCGGTTTTCCCTGGACCACGACACCCAGCGAATCGCCGACCAGGATGACGTCGATGCCGGCCTGTTCAATGATGCGGGTGAACAGCGCATCATAGGCCGTCACGACCACCAGTTTTTTCTTCCCTTTTTGGTTTTGAAATTCCGGGACCGTCATCAGTTCAACTCGGCCTTTCGAATAATCTCGGGCAATCGATGCGCCAACCGCCCGGCCATGAGATGCACGCCGTCACAGAACGGACGAACGGCTCGAATGGTTCGCACCGCAATTTCAATCCCGGCTTCGGAGCCATGCGCGTCCCCGGCGTTCCGCAGTTCCTGCACGATCTCGTCGGGCACGTCGATGCCCGGCACGTGCGCGTTGACGTATTCTGCCATTTTTATTGATCGGAGCACCAGGACTCCGGCTAACACTTTTCGGGAATAGGGATGCACCGCGTCCATGAAATGTTGGATGACCTTCGCCGAAAAGATCGGTTGCGTCTGAAAAAATTCCGCGCCGGCGTTGACCTTGGCCTCAAATTTCTTATGCAGGAGTTCGGTGGGGTCGGCGCCGGGGGCTGCGGCTCCACCGATAAAGAACGCGGTCCGTCCTTCCAACGCGTTGCCGGCCAGGTCACGTCCCTCATTGAGTTCCTGCGCTACGCGCATGAGTTGCACGGTATCCAGGTCGAACACCGGCTTGGCATCCTTGTGATCCCCGGCGCTCGGGCTATCGCCGGTCAGACACAGCACGTTCCGGATTCCGAGAACGTGCGCGCCCAGGAGATCCGATTGCAGGGCGAGCCGGTTGCGATCCCGGCACGTGAGTTGGAGTACGGGGTCATGCCCCTGTTCGTACAGCAGGCGGGCCACGGCCACCGGACTCGCACGCAGGACTGCGGCCGCGTTATCGGGCACGTTGATCCCGTGCACGCGCCCGCTCAACGACTTGGCGGTCTCGATCAGTTCCGACACGTCCGTCCCTTTGGGGGGGTTCAACTCGACGGTCACGGCAAATTGGCCTTGGGCCAACGTGTGTTGCAACGTGCGGGGCGTCATGGCATGGATCAAAACGGCTCCCTTCAAGCAGCCGTTCGCCTGGCTCCTTCCAACGTGTTCGCCAATAACATGGCAATGGTCATGGGTCCCACGCCTCCGGGCACGGGGGAAATCCATCCGGCGCGTTCACGCACCGGCTCAAAGTCCACGTCGCCGACCAACCGGCCGTCATCGAGTCGATTGATGCCCACGTCGAGCACAATGGCCCCGTCTTTCACCATGTCGCTTGTGATGAACCGGGGTTTGCCGATTGCGGCCACCAAGATATCGGCTTCCCTGCAGACCGCGGGCAGGTCCCTGGTCCGGGAATGACACAGGGTCACGGTGGCATGTTGATGCAGGAGAAGCATGGCCACGGGCTTACCCACGATGTTACTGCGCCCGACCACAACGGCCTTCTTCCCGGCGATGGATGCTCCGGTGGATTCGATCATGCGGACTACCCCTTTGGGCGTACAGGGGACAAACACGGGTTCCCCCGCGACCAACCGGCCGACGTTGTATGGATGAAAGCCATCGACGTCCTTTTCGGGGGCGATAGCATTGAGAACAGCCTGACCCTCAATATGCGCCGGCAAGGGAAGCTGCACCAAAATTCCGTGGATCCTGGGGTCCGCGTTCAACTGGTGAACGAGGTTCAATAGCTCGGCTTGACTGGTTTCCGCGGACAAATGGTGGTCGGCCACGTACAGGCCGGCGGTATCGCAGGCTTTCTTTTTATTGCGAACATAGACAGCGGAGGCCGGATCGTCTCCGACCAATACCACGGCCAAACCGGGCCGAACGCCGGTTTGAGCTTCAAGCGCTTGCACGTCCCGGCCAATGCCGTCCCGAATGTCCTGTGCCAAACTTTTCCCATCGATACGTTGAGCCGCCACATCGTCCTCCTTAACGTGGAAGGAAACCATTCAGGCATCATGCTACGATAACAGGGGCTAAAAATTCTAGTCAATCGAGGTAAACAGAGGGCAGGACGCTCCACCACTCCGACCAAGTTCACAGTACAAACCTCGCGATTGGTTACACGCTTTCTGGTAACGGTTCAGAGAGTGTCGACTGATACATCACCCAATTGTATGACATAGTCATACATGCTAGAATAGAGAAAAGGTGGGAGGTTACCTGATGCGAATCAATGCCAGACTGGATGATGTCCGAGCTGAAAAACTGAAGCAACTCCAATCTCTGACGCGGCTCGGCGTGAGTGAAATCGTGAAACGCGCCATTGATCTTTTGTATTGCCAACAGGACGGACGATCACGGGAAAAGCTCGATGCCTTGTTGTCGAGTGATTTCGTGGGCTGCGCCGAAGGACCTGAGGACCTGTCCGGCCGATACAAGCAATACCTGACAGAGGATATCGAGAGCAAACATGGTGCTGGCTGATACCGGCTACTGGCTTGCGTTGGCCAATGCCCAGGACCGCTGGCACGAGGCCGCCGTGAAGGCCACACGCCAACTCAATGAGACGCTCGTTGTCACGTGGCCGGTCGTGACCGAAACCTGTTATCTCATGCTCACGCGGCTAGGCGTGAACGCGGAGTTGCGCTTCGTCGAACAAGTGTCGAAACACGTGGGTATCCATGAGATCGGACATGAACACCTCAGCGCTATTCGTGCGTTGATGGAACAATACGCGCGTCTGCCGATGGATTTGGCAGACGCCTCGCTTGTCCTCGCAGCGACTCAGCTTGGGGAAGGCCGCATCCTCTCCACGGACCGCCGCGACTTCGACACCTATCGTTGGAAGGACACGGAACCGTTTCACAACCTGTTGAAGACTTGGGATTGATGCTGGACAGCGCCTCTCTCGACTGATCTTCGAGGTCTGGAGAAGCGCAAAGATGGTGACTGATCCACTGCCTTGACACCTCCCAAAGGGTTCCGTAGCATGCCGTTGTGAGACACCGTTTTGCCCGCCAATATCTCCCTCACCCCAACCCTCTCCCAGAGGGAGAGGGAGTGAAGAAGGCCCGGCAACCGTGCTCGTTCCGGACACTGTTCCGCGCCGTCCCCGTGGTTCTGCTTCTGAGTGCCTGGGCACTGCCGGCGCTTGCCAATCCCATTAGCCAGTTGAGCAGCCCTCAATCCTTTATCGCTCATCCTTCGGGTGAGGGCTATTTTATCGCCAATGCCAATGGGGAACCCGGCACAGCCGACAATAACGGGTTCATCTCGAAACTCGATCAGGACGGCAACCTGCTGGACCGGCACTTCATTCAAGGCGGGCGAGGCGACGTGATCCTGCATTCGCCTCACGGCATGGGTATCGCCGGAGACACCCTCTACGTGGCTGATATCACCGTGATCCGCGGATTTCATGCGCAATCCGGAGTCCCCACGGTGACCGTTCCCCTGCACCCGTTTCACGTTGAAGCATTGACGGACCTGATTGCCGACGGCAGCGGGCAACTCTACGTCCTGGACACGGCCGGAAACGCCGTGTACCGGATCGACCCTCAACGTGATTTCGAGGTGTCCCTGTATCTCCAGGATGAGGACATGGGGTCGCCGCGCGGACTGGCCGTTCACCCGAGGTCGGGACGGCTCTGGATTGCCAGCCTGGACAACGGGAACGTGATGGAGATTGCGGAAGACCGCACCATGACCGAAGTCATTTCCAACTCGTTTTTTACCGGCAAATTTCGTAATTTAAGCGGGCTCGATTTTGATCGATTCGGCAGCCTGTACCTATCCGACGTGACAGCGGGGAAAATCTGGCGGGTCCAACCGGACCGTTCCATGCAGGTCATTGCCGAGTTTTTGATCTCGCCGTCTTCCGTCAAAATCGACCGCCGGAAGCATATGATCCTGGTCCCGTATTTGTACGCCGATGGGGCCGAGATCAACGGCCTGGAACAGCCGGTCAATACCGGCACGCAACGGAAACGCAAGCGGACGCTTTCGGATTACGGACTGGGGTGGCTGGAAGGAGACGAGAAACCGTGAGCAAATGTGTGTACTGCCACGAACGCAAAGGCAAGCGTCCCTGCCCGGCGTTGGGCGGCGTCATTTGCAGCCAATGCTGCGGGACGTACCGCGTCGTCAGTATTGCGTGCCATTCCGATTGCGCGTACCTGGATACAAACGTGGAATATCAACAAAAACGCGTCGGTGACCAGTTTGAACAGGAACGGCGTACGTTTTACAAGGACCTGCTGGACCAATCCGGGGACAAGGCCGCAGAGATGTTTTACTTTCTCGAAGCCGTGACGTTCAAACACTTTCACGCGAAGAGCGACGCGCAGGATGGAGAGGTCATCGCGGCCATCCAGGCGTTGCGTCGATCCTTCAGCCCGATCCACGTGCCTGAGGGGATGGCCCCTCCTTTTACCCAAGCCCTCAAGAAAGAATACGACGCCTTCATGGAGGGAGAAAAACCCGACGCCCAACTCGTGAGTGAGGTGCTGGATCGCGGCCTGACGTTTATTTCCGAATTTTCGGGAACCGGGCTTCGGTCCAACCGCTTTCTCAGCGGGCTGATCGGATTTCTCAAAAGCCGTCACCCCGACGTGGCCGAGAAGCTGACCAAGCTCGGCACAACCGGCGGACGCATCATCCTTCCGGGGAACGCTCCCGTGGAAGATCAGCCGGCCCCGCCGCGAATGTAGCGGCACCATCACCGCTCGGAGTCAGGGACATACCGTTCCCGTTTCCCCCTCACCCCAGCCCTCTCCCGCCAGGGGCGAGGGAGTCAAGAACGTTTCCTCTCCCTTGATGGGAGAGGATCAAGGTGAGGGTGATGAACAGACGTGGAGGCCTCATGCCGTCTCGCTCTATTGCACCTCGACGGTGATTTCAATGCGTTCCAGGGGATTGTCTTTGGAATCCCGGGGTTGACTGACGATTTTGTCGGCCACCTCCATGCCACTCACCACTTCGCCAAATACCGTGTACTGGCCGTCCAGAAACGAGGCCTTGTCCACCACGATGAAAAATTGAGATCCGGCGCTATCGGGATCGGCGGCTCGGGCCGCGGACACGATGCCCCGTTCATGAGAAATCCTGTTAAACTCGGCCGGCACGGTATAGCCGGGGCCACCCATGCCGTAGAGCTGTCGCTTGCTCGGATCTTTGGTGTTGGGATCGCCGCCTTGAATCATGAAACCGGGGATCACCCGGTGAAAGATCGTGCCGTTATAAAATCCCTTCTTCGCCAAATTCAAAAAACTTTCCACGTGCTTGGGCGCCAGTTCCGGGAAAAAAACCAATTCCATTTGACCAAACTTGGTGGTGATGATCGCTCGAGGCGCCTTGCCCTCCGCGACCGGCAGGGCCTGCGGATCCACGGCCAGGACACGTTCCCCGGTGACTCCAGCCAGGAAAGCCACAACTCCCATGACCCATAAAACTTTTCTTACTGCACGTAGTCCGATCATTCCTTTGTCCTCCTCATTACGTTGTGAAACTTGTGTTCTCAGATATTACCCGCCCGCGTCGCTCGCAGCCTGAAGTTGTTCGAGTGCCTGTTTCGCCGCTTGCTGTTCCGCTGTTTTCTTGCTATGCCCTTTCCCGCTCCCACGGCATTGTTGTTCAATTTCCACCGTGACTTCAAATGTTTTTCGATGATCGGGCCCCGATTCTTCGACCACGACGTACACCGGCAGGCCGTGGACGTGGCGTTGACACCATTCCTGCAATTGACTTTTATAATCCCGCCTGAACCCCGCGAGATCATCCCGGTGCAAGGTCTCGAGTTGCGCGTCCAGGACCTGCAACGTAAACGTCCTCGCCGCGGTCAGTCCGCCATCCCTATACACGGCCCCAATCACGGCCTCCAACGCGTTTGCCAACAGAGACGCCTTCTCCCTGCCCTTGGTGCGTTCTTCTCCGCGACCCAGAAGAAGCACGTCGCCGAGCCGTAAGCGCCGTGCGGCCTCCGCCAGCGCGGGCCGTCCCACAAGCCTGGCCCGGATTTGCGACAAATCCCCTTCATCCAACTCGGGAAAGGTTTCCGCCACGTACTCACTCACGATCAATCCCAATACCGCATCGCCCAAAAACTCGAGGCGTTCATTCTGTTTGTCCTCCGAAGCAGGTTTGTCTTGAAGGTGGGAACGATGCGTCAACGCCTCTTTCAATAACGCGAGTTCGCGAAACTCATACGGAAGTCGTTGCTGCGCCTCCTCGAACATATCCCCGTTCCGTTCCCGCCTTCACATCCTTTGCCTGTCCTGCGCGTAGCGAAGGATCAGGAGGGGTGAGGGGCGGTAGAGTCTGGATCTGCGATGGCGAATTTAAACGTCCCGGTTCCCTCGTGCGGACTTGATGACCAGGCAGGCATTCACTCCGCCAAAGCCAAAGGCATTCGAAAGCGCGGCGTCGATGGAAACCTGACGGGCTTGCCCGGGGATATAATCGAGATCGCACTCGGGATCAGGATTCTCCAGGTTGATCGTCGGCGGCAACAGGCCATGGTACAGCGCCAGGGTGGTCACCACGGCTTCAACCCCGCCGGCCGCGCCCAAGAGGTGGCCGAGCATGGATTTCGTGGAACTCACCGGCAATTGGGCGGCATGGTTCCCGAATACGGTCTTGATCGCCTGCGTTTCGACTGTATCCGCAAAAGTCGAGGTCGCATGTGCGTTCACGTACCCGATCGTCGTTTTTGGGACCCCCGCGTCACGAATGGCCTTTTCGATACAATCCACGGCGCCGGCGCCGTCATCCGGAGGCGCGGTGATGTGAAAGGCATCGCTGGTCATAGCGTAGCCGGCCAGTTCTCCGTAGATTTTGGCATCGCGCCGTTGCGCGTGTTCCAATTCTTCCAACACCAGCACGCCGGCGCCTTCTCCAATCACGAATCCATCCCGGTCACGGTCAAACGGACGACTCGCCCGTCGCGGGTCGTCGTTACGACGTGATAGCGCTTTGGCCGCGGCGAAACCCGCAAGGGCCAACGGGGAAATCGTGGATTCGGTTCCGCCGGCCAACATCACGTCCGCTTCCCCACGCTGAATGATCCGGCAGGCGTCTCCGATACAGTGATTCCCCGTGGCGCAAGCCGTCACGGCACATGAATTGGGTCCCTTGGCTCCAAACCGGATCGCCACTTGGCCTGAAGCCAAATTGACGATGACCATTGGGATGAAGAACGGGCTGACGCGCCCCGGCCCTTTGTCCTGGAGTACTTTGTGATACTGCTCAATGGCCGGCAGGCCGCCGATGCCCGCCCCGATATAGACCCCGACCCGTTCAGCCACGTCGGACGTGATCGTGATTCCCGCGTCATCCACCGCCTCCTGACTCGCGGCCATGGCGTACTGGATGAACGTATCCATTTTCTTGATTTCTTTTTTTTCGATGTGATCGGACGGGTCAAAGTCCTTGACTTCGGCCGCAATCCGGCAGGGATAACCGGACGCATCAAAGCGCGTGACGGGGCCGATGCCCGACTTTCCGGCACACACCGCGTGCCAAGTCTTCTCGACACCGACTCCCAAGGGCGTCACGGCTCCCAGGCCGGTGATCACCACGCGCCGACGGGGGGGGTACTCGGTCATGAGCGCCGTGGATCAAGTTTTGTCTTTGATATATTCGACGGCTTGGGAAACTTTTTGAATTTTTTCTGCGTCTTCATCGGGAATTTCCACGTCGAATTCTTCCTCAAGCGCCATCACCAGTTCGACCGTATCCAAAGAGTCGGCCCCTAAATCCTCGACAAAGGACGCGTCGGGGACGACGTCTTCTTCTTCCACGCCCAATTGTTCTGCAATGATCTTTCGAATACGTTCTTCAGCGGCCATCGACCTTCGCACCTCCTGTTAAACAATAGCAGTCATTCATCCTGTTACGCCATGTGCATCCCACCATTGACGTGAAATACCTGTCCGGTAATATATGCTGCAGCGTCCGATGCCAAAAAGCGGACGGCTTCCGCCACCTCGGCGGGTTGACCCAATCGACCAAGAGGAATCTGTTGCAACAACGTGTCCCTGACCTCCTGGTTCAAGGCCCGGGTCATTGCCGTGTCGATAAATCCCGGGGCCACCGCGTTCACCGTGATGTTCCGGCTTGCATATTCACGAGCGACGGATTTCGTGAACCCGATGACCGCGGCTTTCGACGCAGCGTAATTCGCCTGTCCCGCGTTCCCGATCGCTCCCACGATCGAGGCCATGTTAATAATCCGTCCCGATCGCTGTTTGGTCATGGGACCAAGAATCGCCTTGGTGCAATAAAACGTCCCGGTGAGATTGACCTGGAGGACGGCGTTCCAATCCTCTTCTTTCATGCGCATGAGCAACCCGTCACGGGTGATACCCGCATTATTCACCAACACGTCCACGCGCCCCCATTCCTTCACCACGCGATCGACCATCCCCTTGACGGATTCCCACTGGGCCACGTTGGCCGACAACGCCAGCCCTTGCCCCTGCTGGGATTCCACCAATTGCAGCGTGTCGGCGCACCGGTCGGCTTCCAAATCGACCACGGCCACGTCGGCGCCGGCTTTCGCAAAGCACTCCGCAATGGCTTGCCCGATGCCTTGCGCCGAGCCCGTTACAATGGCCTTTTTCCCTTCCAGCATGCTTCCCTCGTTCCTTGTCCTTCGGGAACTGCCTCTTACCGTCAACGACGTAGGGTCGTCAAGGTCTTTTCCAAGGAGCCCGGATCCTGAATATGATGTAATTCCGCCTCCGGCACAATACGCTTGGCGACACGGGTCAACACCATCCCCGGCCCGATCTCGATAAACGCCCGAATCCCCTGCTCCCACATCGCGCGAATCGTATGCTCCCATAACACGGAGGAAGGGAGCTGGCGAATCAGGGAACGGCGCACTTCTTCGGCGCGGACCAATGGACGCGCCTCAACGTTGTTAAAGAGCGGCACGGTCAAATCGGAGAGTGGCACCGCGTGAACGTGCGGGGCCAGCCGGTCCGCGGCCGGCTGCATCAAGGACGTATGAACCGGTACGCTCACGGGCAATGGCATGGATTTCCGGCACCCTTGCACTTTGGCCAATTCGATCGCCCGTTCCACCGCGGCTTTTTCGCCCGCGATCACCACCTGACCCGGAGAGTTGAAATTCGCCGCGCCCACGACGCCCACGGATTGAGCCTCACGACAAATGTCCTTGACGACTTCGCCTGCCAACCCGAGCAGGGCCACGACCAACCCGCTCCCTGACGGGACTGCCTCTTCCATGTATCGCGCCCGTTTGTGGACCAATGCGACGGCGTCCGGAAACGAAAGCCCGCCCGCGGCCACGATGGCCGAATATTCGCCCAAACTATGTCCCGCCACCGCAGCAGGCTGGAGGCGCGGACCCAAGGCCCGCCAAGCAACAAGGCTGGTTACCAGCAACGCGGGTTGGGTATATTCCGTTCGATTGAGTTGTTCTGCCGGTCCCTCAAAACACAGGGCCTGAAGGTCATACCCCAGGATTGAGTTGGCCTCCTCAAACAAGGCCATGAGCTGCGGATATGCCTCACGCCACGCTTGCCCCATCCCGACGGCCTGCGAACCTTGACCGGGGAATAGGAATGCGATTGGGTCGGACATAGACAGGGAGCCTCTGATTGATTGCACGATCGGGCGCAGGGCTGCGTTGTGTCCTCGCTCAACCCCCACCTATCTCGTTTGATAAGCCTCGGGTTTCGCTCCGGGACGCCTTGCCCTGCATCCCGCTATCACAATCAAGCAGAGGTCCCATAGGGAAGGTATGAGTGAAACCGTCGGGAAAGTCAACGGATAAAAACGCCCGCGGGCGTCAACAGTCAGTCAACGATGAATTCGCCGCCATCCACACAGATGACGTTGCCGGTCATCCAATGCGACTTGGGATGGCTCAGCAAGCCGATGGCTTCCGCCACGTCCTGCGGCGTGGTCAAGCGGCCCGATGGATTCTTCCGTTGGGCCATGGCGATCATATCATCCGACCCCGGAATTTTCCGCAAGGCCGGGGTATCGGTGACGCCGGCCATGATCGCGTTCGCCGTAATCCCCATGGGAGCCAATTCGAGCGCGAGTTGGCGAACGTGGGATTCCAGGGCCGCCTTTGCCGCGGAGACTGCCCCATAGGTTGTCCATACCCGCGCGCCGCCCGCGCTGGTCATCGCAAAAATTCTTCCGCCGTGACCCATGAGACCATGCGCGAGCAAATCCTGCGTCCAATACACCAAACTGTTGGCCATGACGTCCTGCGTCATCTCGACCTGGGCTTGACTCACGGCATCGGCACGCGTTTCCGTGACGAACCGTCGCAACGTTCCGAAAGCCAGGGAATGAAGGAACACACGAATCGTGGCCGGCTCGGGATGCGCCCGGAACCTGGCTTCAACGGCGTCCACAATTTCCCGTCGCTTTTCCGCGTCCGCGGCGTTGACGTTGAAAAAGAGGGTTTCCCTGCCGCGGGCATGGATTTCCGCCACGAGACGATCCACGTCCGGGAGCGTGGATTTCCGGTCTAAATGCACCCCCACGATATTCATGCCGAGCGATGCCAACTCCAGCGCAACGGCCTTGCCGAATCCGCTCGAGGCGCCCAGGACCAACGCCCATTCTCCCGGTCTTTCATCCGTAGTCATAGCTGATCCTTTCTGGGAACCTCTACCATCGTATCACCCCGGAGGCCCATGTCAGACCCGCCCCGAACGCCGCCATGACCACCAGACTTCCTTCCCTGATCGTTCCGTTTTTGGCGGCTTCGTCCAACGCCAACGGGATTGACGCGGCAGAGGTGTTGCCGTACCGGTCGACGTTGATCATGATCCGGTCCGGCGGCAACCCGATACGTTGCCCGACGGCCCGCAAAATACGGATGTTGGCCTGGTGGGGAACCAGGCAATCAATATCGTCAACACCGAGCCCATGCGCTGCGACGGCCTCGCGTATAGCCTCTTCCATGGTCTTGACGGCAATCTTGAAGGTTTCATTGCCGCGCATTTTGACGCAATGCAGGCGTTCGGCCAACACGCGTTCCGACGGAGGGAGACTCGACCCGCCGCCCGGCACGCAAATCAAATCGGAGAACCGCCCATCCGCGTGCAAATGGAGGGAGAGAACGCCCCGGTCCTCTTCCGTCGGTCCCAGCACCACGGCGCCCGCTCCATCCCCAAAGAGCACACAGGTGTTCCGGTCCGTCCAATCCGTGATGGACGACATCACTTCCGACCCGATGACCAGTACGTACCGGTGCCCCGTCCTCACGAAGGCATCGGCGACTGACAGGCCATACACAAATCCGCAACACGCTGCGGAAATATCGCAGGCCGCGGCCTTCCCGGCGCCAAGCCGGTGTTGAATCAAGGACGCGGTGGACGGAAGAGGGGAATCCCCGGTACAGGTCGCCACCAGAATCAGATCGAGTTGGGCCGGCCGGACATTGGCGTCTGCCAACGCCTGCTGCGCCGCCAGCACGCCGAGGTCCGAACAGGCTTCACCGGGAGCGGCCATGCGTCGCTCGCGAATACCCGTGCGTTCGACGATCCAGGAATCCGACGTCTCCACCATGGCTTCGAGGTCGGCATTGGTCAGCACCTGTTTGGGAGCATAGGACCCCGTCCCGAGTATCCGGCTTCTCATTCACAGGCCATTTGCGGGCTGGGCGTCATCGGTGCGGTCAGACCTTCGGCAATATCACGTTGGATCAGGTCGATCAGCCGGCCCTGGGCCAAGGCATTCGCTCGCCTGATCGCGTTTTTAATGGCCTTGGCCGAAGACCGGCCATGACAAATCATGCACACCCCATTCACGCCCAGGAGCGGGGCGCCGCCGAATTCGGCGTAATCCGTCCGTCGTTTCAATCGCATGAGCGGACCCGTCATAAAGGCCAACGACAGGCGGCCCAGCGTCGAATTCATGACCTCACTCATGAGGATTTTCTTCATGGCTTCGGCCAGGCCTTCGGAGATTTTCAGCGACACGTTGCCCAGGAACCCGTCACACACAATCACGTCGGCCGTTCCGCTGTAGACGTCCTTGCCTTCGACGTTTCCGATGAAGTTCAAGGAACTTTCCTTGAGCAGGCGAAACGCCTCTTTCGTCACTTCATTCCCTTTGGTCGCTTCCTCCCCGATACTGAGGAGCCCCACGCGAGGCTGCGCGATATCCATGAGGTGTTTGGCATACTCATGGCCCATCATGGCAAACTGGTGCAACTGTTGAGCGGAACAATCGACCGTCGCCCCGACGTCCAACATGATGGCCGTGCCCCGTATCGTCGGCAAGGTGGCCGCAATGGCCGGTCGCTCAACACCCTTGATGGTCCCGAGCAGAAAAAAGGCCGACACCATGGCGGCGCCCGTGTTGCCGGCGCTCACCACCGCCTGGGCTTCGCCGGTCTTGACCAGATTGGTTGCCACCCAGATGGACGAGTCGCGTTTTTTCCTCGCCACTTGCGCGGGAGATTCATGCATATCCACAGTCTGGGAAGCATGGTGGACCGTCACGCGCGGGTCCGTGCATTGCACGCGTTCCAATTCAGAGTGGAGTGCGTCTTCATCACCGACGAGGATGAATTCGACGTCAAGCTCTTTGAGGGCTTGGAGAGCGCCTTCGACAACGGGACTCAGGCCATGGTCCCCGCCCATGGCATCAAGGGCAATCTTCATGGATTGTGCGCCAGCCTCCAATCGGGAGGGTACAGGAACCTCTGATCCGGGATCAGCGCTTCCCTAGCTTTCCTGAATCGCGATGACCGCTATCCGTTTGTAGTAACCGCACGACAGGCAGGTTCGATGAGGCAACATACGGTCGTGACATTGCGGACAAATGGAAAAACTCGGCGTGCTGAGTTTTTTGTGTGTACGCCGTTTATCCCGCCTGGACTTGGAATGTCGATGTTTGGGATTTGCCATTGTGTTCTCCTCACGTCACGGAAACGGCCCGCGGCCGCCCGTTCTGCGCGTCACTTACGCCAACGGTTTCTGTGACTGTTTGAAGGCCGCTTGCAGGATCGCAAAAGGAGACCTCGTGTTGACCTCCTTGCACCCGCACCGCTGCACGTTCAGATTTTGCCCGCACACCTGACATAGGCCTTGACACCCCTCCGAACAGAGGGGCTGCATCGGGATGGAAAGAATGAGTTGTTCGCGAAGCATCTCTTGCAATTCAATCCGTTGTTCAATGACCGAATGGGCGTCCGTCTCTTCAGCCCTCGAATCCCCGGGGGCAGCTTCCGCTTCTTTCGCCCCCCGGCGTCCCGGCTCCCGGTACACGGCCTGAAACGAAAGGTCCGCCGACGCGGCAAACGTTTCAAGACAACGGACACATTCATGGAGGAGCAGGCCGTTCAACTCGCCCTCCACCAGAAAATCTGCCTCTTCGGCCCGGATCGTTGCCGTCAACGCAAGGACGTCTTGTATGCCGGGATCGTTGTCGTCCAACTGCAAATCCTCTTTCCCGACAACGCAGGCGACACGCGTGCCCTCCGGAGGCACATCTTTCACGCTGAAGCTGAGCGAGGCCACGGTCCCCGGCTCTCCCGCCCTTACCGCTCTTCGGCAAAAGCCAACAGGGCGATACTACGGGCACGCTTGATCGCGATCGTGAGCTTTCGCTGGCACCGCATACAGTTTCCCGATATTCGTCTCGGGATAATACGCCCACGTTCCGTCAAAAAATTACGCAACAGGTTCAGATCCTTATAATCCAAGGGCGTGTTCTCGTGACAAAACCGGCAAACGCGCCGTCGCTGAAAAAGCCTTCCTCGCTCCACGTCCGCATTCTCCTCGCGTGCAAAATTTAAGCGTATTCTTCCGACTCGTAAGAATGATCGTGCGGATATTCTTCTTCTCCGCTTCCGGGATCACCGGTGTGACTCTGTTTTTTCGGACCGAAGGTGACCGATTGCGCCACCACTTCATGTTTGCTTCGGCGTTGTCCGTCTTCCGTTTCCCACCGCCGCTGCTGGAGCCGGCCATCGATAATGGCGACGTCCCCCTTGCTCAGGTATTGGCCGCAATGCTCGGCTTGCTTGCCAAAAACCACGATATCAACGAAACACACTTCCTCTTTTTGATCATCGGCTTGTCGAAACCGCCGGTTGACGGCCAGTCCGAAATTGGCGACGGGGGTCCCACTGGGAGTGTATCGAAGTTCAGGGTTTCGCGTCAGGTTCCCGATGAGAATGATCTTATTGAATCCCACCACTTTCGGATTCTCCCTGTTCTTCGGCTGCAACCGCCTGCAACGCTTCCTCTTCCACCCGCACGGTCAAGAATTTGATGACCGAATCTTCCAGTCGATAGAGCCGTTCCAGTTCACTCACGACGTTTTCTTGCGTCGATTCAAATTGAAGAAGGATATAGGTGCCGCGACGGTCATGTTTGATTTCATAGGCGAGTTTCTTTTTTCCCCAATTCTCGGTTTTGACGATCGTCGCCCCGTGTTTCGTCAACACGGATTTCATCTTTTCGATCACCGCCTCGGCTTCTTCATCCCCCAACGACGAACGAAGAATAAATATGGATTCATAACATGCCATACCGCACCCTATCCTCTCTCCGAAGAATCCTGATTGATCGCCCTTCACCAGCTTCGTGACAAGGGAAAGGACGGTACCACAGGGGAAAATGTACTGTCAAACCGCGACGCTTCTAGTGCAATAAAGCAGAGGTTCCTTACGCCGGCAAGCGGCGGTTAAAAACATTCATCGCTGTCTGCACGTCGTGCGTGACAAGACAGGCCAACCCTTCGACCGCCCGCGTCAGAACGGGTTGCAGGTCTGCCCATTCTGCCGGCGTAAACGAGGCCAATACAAAATCGGCGGGGTCCACCTCCGGGACCGGACGGCCGATCCCGATTTTCAGACGAACGAAGGATTCGGTTCCCAAGGCCATTATGATGGATTGCAAGCCTCTATGCCCTCCCGTTCCCCCTCCGGACCTGATCCGCAGGCACCCGCTGGGCAAGTCCAAATCATCATGGACCACGATCACGTCCTCCGCTTGGACGTCATGCGCCGTGACGAGTTCCTCCACGGCTTCACCAGACATATTCATAAACGTCACAGGCAATGCGAGCACAACGGAGTGCCCGTGAAGCCGGCCGGCACCCCGTTGCGTGAGGCCGTTGACATGTAACGGAATCGACCACTCGACCGCCGCTTGAGCCACGACCCGTTGTCCGACGTTGTGACGAGTGATCGCATACTCAACGCCGGGATTTCCGAGTCCGACAATAACGCGCGGGTTATTTGGAAGGTTCACTGGGTGTGGCTGGGGCCGCAGGTGCTTCGGCAGCACGCTCGGGTTCCGGAGCCTCGGCAGTTGGCCCCGCCTCCGACGTCAACATGGCGGACAATTTCTCCTCGGAAATCGGCACGGTCACGTTGACGACCATGCCCTCGGGATCGTCAAGAATCCTGATGCCCTCGGCGACCCGCAGGTCCCGGACGTGAATGCCCTGATTGATTTCCAGGGCCGATACGTCCACGTCGATCTGATCCGGAATGACGTTGGGCAGACATTCGATATGGACTTCTCTCATCGATTGATGCATGACGCCCTTGTCACGCTTGACCCCAATGGGCACGCCCCCCGTCATGTGGACCGGGACTGTCACGCGAACAGGCTTATCCATCGACACTTCCAATAAATCCACGTGCAACAGCGATCCATCCAGGGGATCCCGTTGCACGTCCTGAATGACGGCGGTTCGCTGTGGCGCCTGCTCGTCCCCTTGAATCGTCAAGGAAATGAGCCCCGTACTCCCGGCCTGGGCCACCAGGATATGCTGAATCGACTTGGGGTCCAGTTGGATCAACCGTGACGTCCCCTGGCCGTACAGCACGGCGGGGACCTGTCCGTTCCGGCGGATTTGACGGGCCGCCCCTTTTCCGGATTGCGTTCTGATAGTGGCCTCAGCGACGAACTCCATACTGTTCCTTTGGTTAGAGGTTTCTTTGATCAGTCGAACAATGAGGTGACTGATTGCTCCTTATGGATCCGCTTGATCGCTTCACCCAGAAGGGAAGCGACCGACAGAATCCGAATTTTTGAACATACCTGATCTTTGCCCTGGAGGGCAATCGAATTCGTGGCCACCACTTGCGTCAGCGCGGATTGTTCAATTCGTTCGATCGCGGGACCGGACAGCACCGGATGGGTACACACACCCCAAACCATGGAGGCCCCTTTCTCAACGCAGGCATTGGCCGTTTCCACGATCGTCCCGGCCGTATCGATCATGTCGTCCAGCAATAAGACGTGGCGGTCCCGCACGTCTCCGATAATATTCATCACTTGCGCCTGGTTGGGTCCTTCCCGGCGCTTATCGACGATCGCCAGGTTCGCCTCCAATCGTTTGGCAAACGCCCGGGCACGTTCGACCCCACCGGCATCAGGCGAAACCACGACCACGTCCTGCAAACGACTTTTCTTGACATAGTCCAACAGGACCGGCCTGGCATAGAGATGATCGACCGGAATATTGAAAAATCCTTGAATGGGCCCGGCGTGCAAATCCATGGTCAGCACTCGATGTGCCCCTGCCGTGGTAATCAGGTCAGCCATCAGCTTGGCGCTGATCGGCACCCGTGGCTGGTCTTTTCGATCCTGGCGCGCATAGCCGAAGTACGGAATCACGGCCGTAATCCGGTAGGCGGACGACCGTTTCAACGCATCCAACATGATCAACAGTTCCATGACGGACGTATTGACCGGATGACAGCAGGACTGCATGACGAACACGTCCGCCCCTCGCACGTTTTCTTCGATTTTTACGCGGATTTCGCCATCGCTGAAGGTCGAAACCACCGACTGAGACAACGGCACGCCCATGTAGTCGCTGATCTCGTTGGTCAGAAGCGAATTGGAGTTTCCGGCAAACAATTTCAGGTCATTGGTCATGGGCGCTATTCCAGTGTGGGAAGCGTATCCCCGCGATCGCAATGGGATCTGTCAGGGGAGGACCGGGAGAAAACCAGAGGTTCCTTATTTAGGGCATCCTCGCATGGTTGTCAACAACCCGGCTGTTTCGCCCCGGTCTTGCCGTTCGCGTCAGGAGACGGCGCGCCGGCGTTCGAGATCCGATCCAATAGACCACCCTGAAGAGAAGGGCCGGCGGCAACCCGATACTCCGAGGTTTCGGAGAAGACCGCTTTGGCGCGGATGGCCTCGGCCTGCTCTTGAAACACACCGAACACGGTGGCTCCACTGCCGGATAAGAGCGCCCCCTCCGCTCCCATGGTCAATAAGGCGCGCTTGATGTCGGCCAATACGGGGTAGTCGTCGATCAGAACGGCCTCAAAATCATTCTCCATCCGGGCCAGGATTCCGCTCCAGGATACGGACGACGCACATTCAACCGATTCCAGGACTTCGGGCAGGGCAGGGACCGTCTGCCGCACCTCGTCCAGACGCCTGAAGGCCTGAGCCGTGTTGATCGGAAACCCCGGATTCACCAGCACGATCCACCGGACACCGTCCAAGGTTTTCGGAATGATCCGCTCACCCCAGCCATGCACCACGGCCGCCGGCGCTTCCATGAAAAAAGGCACGTCGCTGCCCAGGGTCTGTCCCAAGGCGGCCATGTCGCCGTTGGTCCAGCCGAGATCCAATAGACGATTGAGACCCATGATCGTCGCCGCGGCGTCACTGCTCCCGCCGCCAAGCCCAGCCTCGACCGGAATCCCCTTGACCAATTTCAAGGCCACACCCGTGGAGACGCCTGCCCGTTCCAACACCAATTCGGCGGCACGATATGCCAGGTTCCCCGTCGAGACCGGCAGGGTTGTGTCCGAACATTCAAGACGAACCCCTTCAAACTCGTCCGTGACCCGAATCGTCAATTCATCAGTCACCCCGACCGTTTGCATGAACGACCACAGGGCATGATACCCATTGGGCAGTCGATCGAAAATCTTGAGAATGAGGTTGACCTTGGCCGGCGGATGGACCAGCAGCACGTTACCCATGAGGCACTCTTACCAACCCGCCGGACTCATCTGCAACGACGGGACGGCCTCCTTCTCCGGGGAGTCAGTCGAACATGGAAGGCATCGAGAAAATCGGCAGGTACATGGCCACCACGATAAACCCGATGCCGATCCCCAATACCACGATGATCAGCGGCTCCAGGATGGCGGTGAACGCGGCAACGTCGCGGTCCACTTCACGCTCGAAGAGGTCCGCGACGTTTCCCAAGGCCGTATCCAGACTGCCCGTGGCTTCGCCGACCCCGACCATGTTGGAGACCAGGCGGGGAAACATCCCGGACCGCTCCAACGGGTCGGCCAGGGTATGTCCCTCGCGAATACTCGATCGCGCTTCCTCCAATGCCCGTACCATGCGCTGCAACCCGGACACCTTTTGAGCGATTTCCAGGCCGCGCAAAATCGGCACGCCGCTGCCCAGGAGGACACTGAGCGTGCGCGCGACGTGAACCACGGCCACGTTTCGCCACAGTTTCCCCAGCAACGGCACGCGAAGCGCGACGTCTTCGATTATCCGTTGCCCGGACTTGGTCTTCGCCCACAAGCGTCCTCCTATCCCAAAACCGGTGACGCCGAGGAGTACCGGCACCCATTGTTCCTGAAGCCATCGACTCAGCCCCAGCACGACGGCCGTGGGCCAAGGCAGCGCGTCGCCCCAGTCGGCAAACATCGTGGCGAACATGGGGATCACCCAAATGAGCAACACCCAGAGCACGAGCAAAGCCACGATGACCACCAACAGGGGATACGCCAACGCCAGCTTCACCTGTTGCCTGAGCCGCACGACCTTGTCCAGGTGCTCGGCCAGCCGGCCGAAGGTCCGGTCCAAGGTTCCGCTTTCCTCTCCGGCCTGGACCATACTGACGTACCAGGACGTGAACACCGTGGGGTGCCCCTGAAGCGCATCGGTCAGGGATGATCCCGACTTGACCTCCTGCTTGACGTCGCGGAGCACGGCTTGCAACGCCGAAGACGGGGCTTGCGTCTCCAGCATGTCGAGACTCTGCGCAAGGGGCACCCCGGCTTTGATCAAGGCTTCGAGTTGATAGGTAAACACCAGCAAGTCGTTTTGAGAGACGCGGGCCGTCCCCGGAAAGGACCACCCTTCGGGAGAGAAACCGGGCTTTTCCCGGATGCGGGTCACAAAGAGATCCTGCTGGCGAAGCGCTCGCAGCGCGGCACCTTGGTCCACGGCCTCCAACTCTCCCCGCAGAACTCCTCCCTGCCGGTTTTTCACGCGATACACGAACGTCGGCATGATCTGGTATGGCTCAAGAAACGGGAGTTCTTCTCCCGGGTTCAATCCTCGGTGGAAACGCTCACCACCTCTTCCATCGTGGTCAGCCCTTGCTTGATTTTATCCAAACCGCTTCGTCGAATGGTTTTCAAGCCATCTGCCAGGGCTTGCTGCTTGAGTTGCTCCGCGGTCCGGCGTTCAAGGATCCCGGATCGAAACTGGTCTGAGACCGGCAAAACCTCAAACAGACCGATGCGCCCTTTATAACCCGTCCCATGACACGCGACACAGCCTTGGCCGCGCAACGGAGCGATGGAGGTCGCCTCCGCGCCGGTGAACCCCGCCTCGCGAAGCTGTTGTATCGAAAACCGGTCGTCAGGCCTTTGACAGTTCGGGCAGATTCGACGCACGAGTCGCTGCGCCACGATGACACTGACCGACGACGCCACCATAAACGGTTCAACCCCCATATCGAGTAACCGCGTCACCGACTGAACCGCATCATGGGTGTGCAACGTGGACAGCACCCGGTGCCCGGTCAGCGCAGCCCGAATCGCTATTTGCGCGGTCTCCAGGTCCCGGATTTCGCCGACCATCATGATATCCGGATCCTGCCTCAGGAAGGCCCGCAAGATCCGGGCAAACCCCAAACCGATCTCTTCCTTGACCTGGACTTGCGTGATGCCGGTGAAATGATATTCCACCGGATCTTCAACCGTGACGATGTTCACGTCGGGCGTGTTCAACACTTGCAGTGCCGCGTACAGCGTCGTGGTCTTTCCACTCCCCGTCGGACCGGTCACCAGGATCATCCCATGCGGGCGTTCCAAAGCCGTGAGGAAGGTTTCGGTGTCGGTCGCATCCAACCCCAAAGCCGTCAGTTCGACCAGTTGCCCCGCCCTGTTCAGCAATCGAAGCACGGCTTTCTCTCCGTGCAAGGAGGGCAGGACCGAAAGACGCGCGTCGACGGTCCGCTGTCCTTCCAATTCCAACGTCATGCGCCCATCCTGCGGCAGACGGCGTTCGGCAATATCCAGGTGCGAAAGGATTTTGAGTCGAGAAATGACGGCGTTCCGCAGTCCCAGGGAATAGGTCATCACCGTATGCAGGACGCCGTCCAGCCGGAACCGCACACGCACGCCGCCCTCATCGGGCTCCAAATGCACGTCGCTCACGCCTGTGCCGGCCGCGCGTTCAAGAATCGTCTGCACCAACCGGGCAACCGGAGACTCTTCTTCCACCACGGCCTCGGTTCCGGCTTCCGGCTGTGCGTACCGCAGGCTCGACGACGCCTTGTCCAACAAGGACGTCATGTCTTCGGATTGCAGGATTGAATCGACGGTATGGGCGTGGAACCCGCCCTCGTTGACATGAGAGGCGTCGCGGGCAGGAGCAGCGGCGTCATCATACGTGTTCGCCGGCGCGGGAGAGCCGTCGTGTCGACCGTCATCCTGCCCCTGGTACAACACCTGCAAGCATCGGCGAATATCCGATTCCAGCGCGACCACCGGAATCACCTGCAATCCGGTCCGAAACCGTACTTCATCCAACACGTGCAAGTTGGCCGGATCAGCCAGGGCAACCGTCAACCGGCGGCCGGATTGCTTCACCGGGACAGCCACGTGTTGCTGGGCCCAGGCCAGGGGAACGCAATTCGCAAGCTGCGGAGCGACGTCGGAAGGAAAGGGATACGCCGTAGCCAACCCATATTGCTGGCCCAGAAACTTCAGCAACGTTTCTTCGGAAATGACCCGCCGTTCACAGAGGATTCGGCTGAGGGGCTGGCGAGTCTCCTCTTGTTGAGCCAACGCTTCCCGCAATTGAGCAGCGGTCACACACCCGGCATCAAGTAGTAATTGGCCCAGCCGGGTGTGCAGCATAAGACTCCGCTACGAAACGAGGTTCCTTATGAATCCTCCGCGTTGTTCAACTGACTCACACCGCGGAACATATAGTGCATGCCGGAAAGAACGGTCAGCAGACTCATCAACAACAACAGGGGGAACAGCAAAACAGGATCCAGGCCTTGGGAAATCAAGGCGAGAACCAGGATCATATAGCTGACCTGAAACACGGTCGTGGCCTTACCCAGCACCGTGGGCGAGGCATCGATGGCCGTACCGGTGAGATGGGCCAGCAGTGTACCGGTGAGTAAAATCGCATCACGACTCACCACTAAAATGACGCTCCACACCGGCACCATGCCCAAGAGCGAAAACGTCACAAACGTCGTCATGAGCAACAGCTTATCCGCCAGCGGGTCGAGGTAGGCCCCGAACCGCGTTTTCTGGTTCGCCATGCGAGCGATTGTGCCGTCCAGGGCATCGGTCAGGGCCGCGATGATCAACGTCACCAAGGCATATTCCACGTGCTCGTAGATCAATAACCCGACAATGAGCGGGATCAACAGGATCCGGAGTATGGTCAGACTATTGGGGACGTTCAGCGGAACTACGCCGCCAATGGAGAAGCGTGCATCCATGACATCCGTATTGGGCCCTTGCTTGGCAATCACGGGCAACCTCCTTAGTGAAACAAGACTAAGGGTGAGACGTAAGTAAGTCAACCGAAGGTTGAAGGTTCCGGTTGTCCCCCCTATAATTATCGCCTATGGAAATGAACCGAAAGGATCCATCCGTATGAGTACCTTGCCGTTGTCATTCCGGTTACGAAACGCCGTGATCGAGAAACACCAGTTGGAAGGCACCGACCCCAGCGATCGCTATTTCAACCGTCTCGTGCCGATCAAACACGTGAATCGCGGCTACACGGCCATGATGACCTACGAAGCCCTGGTCACGGAAAGCGGCGTTCATCAAACCGTGGGCGGCGCCATCACGGACGTCGTGGATAAACTTCGTCACCTGGGCTTCACGCACATGCGGACGCGGTTGAATTTCAAGGGTCAAAAATATCTCGCTGAAAAAGAAACGTGGGTCGAGTATCCCGACTGACCCGTTTCCTTCTCGAACGGAACGCGCACGGCATTCCCTGGCCCTCATCTCCCGCCCCATTCTTGATAGATCGCATCGTGAATCTGCGGACGGAACGTCTTGATGGCCGGGTTCGTTCGGGTCGGATGCACTCGGTTGGACAAAATAATCACCTCAAGGTCACAGGATGGATCGATCCAGAGGGACGTGCCCGTAAACCCCACGTGCCCGAATGCCCGTGACGAAAACCGCGTGCCCGAGGATGAGGGGGCAGAAGGGGTATCCCAGCCCAGCCCCCAAGAAGACGTATCGGATTGGCGACGAGTAAACTGTTTCGCAAGCACGGCACTCAAGACCCCATCACGGCCTTGTACCGCCTGAAGCCATGCGGCGGAAAGTTGGCCGACGGCGTGGGCCGTTCCGAACAGCCCGGCGTGGCCGGCGCAGCCCCCCAACGCGTACGCGTTTTCATCATGCACTTCTCCGCGTAGCAAACGATTTCTCCAACGGTCCCATTCCGTGGGGACGATGCGCGCCGGATCCTCCGTTATCGCTTCCTCGCGACCGGGAAACGCCAAAGACGAAATGCCCAGGGGCTCATGGATTCGCCGCCGGCAGTAGTTCGCCAAGGACGTCCCTGCGCACCGTTCGACGATCTCGCCAAGCACCATAAACCCCAGGTCACTGTACAGGCTTTGACTCCCCGGCTGATAGGCGATTGGTTCGGACGCGACGGCATCCAGCAACGTATGCGCGCGTTGTCGTCGTTCTTCTTCATTCCGGGGCGGCAACCCCGCGGGCGCCAATTGTTCATAATAGGGTCGCCACGCCGGCAGCCCCGCTTGATGCGAGAGCAGTTGCCGGAGATCGACGCCGGCAAACGGGCTCCCCCGCAACTCGTCCGCCCATTGAGACACGGGCTGATCCAGGCGCAGGCACTCATCCCGGACTAAACACAACATGGCCGTGCCCGTGGCCAGGGGTTTGGTCAAGGAAGCCAAGTCATAGATCGACTCCAGGTGGACCGGCTGATCGTTGGGTGAAACCCCGTACGTTCCGACGGCCTCGTGAAACACGACGGTTCCGCGAGACCTCACCAGGGCTACCGCGCCCGGGAACACGTTTTCATCGACGGCCCGTTGAAAGGCCCGGCGGACGGCACTCACGCGAACGTGAACCAACGGCCGTCCCGCCGTGGTTGCGAGTTCCGTGCCGGCGTGGCGCGACAAGCATCATCATGAGAGCGCATGGAGACGACCCCCTGTCCTCAATGCAACCTCAAACCAATGTCCCGAATCGTTTGGACCACGGCATATTGCAAAAACATAATCAGCAAAATAGCCAAAATGGGCGAGACGTCGATGCCTCCGAGCATACCCACCCTGCGTCTGATGACGATCAGGACCGGGTCGGTTGCCCTCATGAGGAACTGAACGATCGGATTCCACGGATCAGGATTCACCCATGAAATCAGGGCCCGGATGATAATCAGCCACATATACAGGAACAGGACCGTATCCAGGACATAGGCCAGTCCCTGCAAAATATTACCTGCGACGAACATGGTCTCTTCTCCTCATGACGGACGCCGGTTAGCGGAGTTCCCGTCGAGGGCCGAACAGCGCAGTGCCGACGCGAACCAACGTTGCGCCTTCCTCGACCGCGACTTCAAAATCATTGGACATGCCCATGGAGAGTTCGCGCATCCGGACGCGCTGCAACGGCAGACTGCCGATCCGCTCGGCCAACTGTTTGAGTCGTTGAAAATACGGTCGTACCAGTTCGGGGTCCGGATTCCACGGAGGAATCGTCATGAGCCCGTTCACGCACACGGACGGGAACGCGTCGATTTGCGAGACGGCCTCCGGCAACGCGTCCGGCGAAAACCCGCCCTTGGATTCTTCGCCCCCGGCGTTGACTTCGAGCAGGATAGCTTGGGAGGTGCGTCGTTCGTCGGCCCATCGTTGAATCTCCTCAGCCTGCTCGAGGGATTCCACGGAATGAATGAGGGTGAATCGACCCACCAGCCACTTGAGTTTTCGCCGCTGAAGCCGGCCGATGAAGTGCCACTCGACGTCTCTCCGTTCACCCACCGCTTGCATCTTGGCCCGTGCTTCCTGCCAGCGGTTTTCTCCACAGATGCTCAGACCGACCCGGATGGCATCAAGGACCCGTGAGGCTTCGACGTATTTGGTCGCCGCAACCAACCGCACGCCGGCCGGGTCCCTCCCCGCGCGTTCCGCCGCCCGGCGAATTCGATCTCGTGTCGCCTGAATCTTCGTCGAGAGGTCATCCAACGCGACGTCCTTGAAAAAAGGATACAGGGAACATGTCTATTTCAACATGATTCCGCTGACCATGCTCCCATGCACGACTCCCTCCCGGCGATAGGAGAAAAACAGGTCCGGACGACAGATCGTGCAGAGATCCACGATATGGATATGGTCTTCGGCAAGACCGAGTGACACGGCTTGCCACTGGATGAATTTTTTTAAATCCAAGCAGCCGGTCCCGGGACCGGTTCGCCTGAGAATGGCCGGGTCCCCGAGCGCATCCGGTGGCAACTGGTCCATCACCGGCGTATCGACTGCATAGCAGCATGACCCGGCCGACGGCCCAATCGCCACGTGAAGCGAGGCCAAGCCGGCGCCGAACCGTTCCACCATGTTCCGCACGCTTTTCGCCACGATACCATGCACCGCCCCGCGCCAGCCCGCATGCACGGCCCCAATCACGCCGCGTGAGGCATCCACCAGCAAGACAGGGACACAATCAGCGGTGTGGACGGTCAACAACGTGTCGGCCTGATTGGTGAGTACGGCGTCATGGCCGCCGAAAAACGTTTGGCCCGCCTTCAAAGGACGATCAATGCTCAACACGTCCGTCCCATGGACCTGGCGGATGGAGACGACCAGCGGATAGTCGGGATCTCCGGCCTTCACCGTCCCCTGCTCTCCGTTCATACGTCCATATTCCGGCCCATACCGCGTCCCGAAGAAATGCAAGGCGCGCCGGCTCACCCGCCCAAAAGCCCAACTTGTAAAGGGAAGCATTGGTTGACGTGTCGGAGGTTCCGCAACCAAGACCATTTTTCCTGTCCTCCTTTCTCCCAACCCGTTAATCGGCTCTCCTGCGCAAAAACGTGGGAACTTCCCAATCCTCATCCACCAACAAATTACCCTGTTCGATTCTCGAATCCGATTCCCTCCGTCGTATAAATGCCGGACGATCCAGGTCGTCGGCCGGTCCGTCCATGGAAGGTCCTGCCGTGGTCAAGACCGGTTGGCGAACCGGAGGCACAGGGAGATGCAGAGGTTCTTGTGTTTCCGGATTCACGACCGGCTTTGCTCGAAGGGAGTCTTGCTGTTCTTCAAATCCGGTTGCGATCACGGTGATGGTGACATTGTCTCCCAATCCCGGATCGACCACGTGTCCGATGATAATATTGGCTTGGGGGTCCGCGGCTTCTTTCGCAATCGTTGACGCTTCGTCGAGTTCATGCAGGGACAGATCCGTGTTGCCGGTGATGTTGACCAACAACCCTTTGGCTCCCTTGATGCCACTCTCTTCCAACAGCGGACTGGTAATCGCTTGCCGAACGGCTTCTATGGCGCGATTCTGGCCACTGGCCACGCCCACCCCCATTATGGCTCTTCCCTTGTAGGACATGACCGTTTTGACGTCGGCAAAGTCCACATTAATCAAACCGGGAGTCATGATAACGTCAGTGATGCCTTTAACGGCTTGGCGCAGGACGTCATCAGCCACTTTGAACGCCTCCAGCACGGGCGTGTTCTTATCCGCCAAGGTCAGCAGGTTCTGGTTCGGGACCACGAGCAACGAATCCACGTGCCGCCTGAGTTCCCGCACCCCCTCTTCAGCATACCCCATCCGGCGCTGTCCTTCATGTTGAAAGGGTTTGGTCACCACGCCAACGGTCAAAATACCGAGATCCCTGGCCAGTCTGGCCGCGACAGGCGCGCCGCCCGTTCCGGTCCCGCCGCCCATGCCCGCTGTGACGAAGACCATATCGGCATCTTCCAAGGCTGCCCGGATGTCGTCTTCACTTTCCAGCGCGGACTCCTTGCCCACTTCGGGGTTCGCGCCGGCCCCAAGTCCTTTGGTTCGCACCGGACCCAACTGAATGCGGTACTGGGTCGCGGCTTTGCTCAACGATTGAAGATCGGTATTCGCCACCACGAACTCCACTCGAGTCAGGCCGGCGGCAATCATGGTATTGACTGCGTTGCACCCTGCTCCACCAAATCCGATTACCTTAATTCGAATCGGAGCCATTTCTTCCTCTTGAAATGCAAACATGGAATGCCTCCTTTTTATGATACCCGAACTCCACGCCCAATGGGATCAATCATCGCAACCGTGGCGTCCAAACATTTTATTCATGACGTCTTAGAAGAAGTTAAGGACCCAACTCTTCATACGACCAAAAGCGCCTCCCAACCCACTCCCGGCTTTCTTGCGCCCGCCGACGAACTCGAATTCATGGTCCGTGCGACACGCCTGTAAAATAAGCCCGACTCCCGTGGAAAACATGGGATTGCGCACAATATCCAGCAAACCGCCCACATTGTATGGGACGCCGCGTCTTCCCGGGAGGTTCAGCACGAGTTCGGCCGCGTCCGGCATTCCCTCCAGCATCGACGTCCCTCCGGTGATCACCACGCCCGCGGCCAGTTTGCCCTCATAGCCTGATCGATGAATTTCCCGCAGGACCAATTCAAAGATTTCCTCCACCCGCGGTTGAATGATTTCGGCAATTTCCCGCCTGTTCATGTGATGCGGGGGCCGGCCACCGACGCTCGGGACCTCGGCGACTTCCGTCTCTTTCACCATGCCGACAAGAGCCGATCCGTAACGGACCTTGATTTCTTCCGCGCCGGCAAGCGAGGTACGCAACCCGATCTGCAGGTCGGTCGTAATATGCTGACCGCCGACCGGCAACACCGCCGAGTGGCAAATCGTCCCATCAGAGAAAATAGCCAAATCGGTCGTCCCTCCCCCGAGATCGACCATGGCAATCCCCAACCCTTTCTCTTCATCCGTGAGCACGGCTTCACTTGAGGCCAGCGGCTGCAAGACGATGCCGACCACGTCGAGCCCTGCGCGGTTGACGCACTTCATGAGATTCTTGGCCGACGAGATCGCCCCGGTGACGATATGCACGTCGACTTCCAACCTCGCCCCGGAAATGCCGACCGGCTCTTGAATGCCTTCCTGGTCATCCACGATAAATTCTCGAGGCAATACGTGCAGCACCTGCCGGTCCGGCGGCACGACAGCCGATGTCTTGGCCGTCTCAACGGCACGAAGCACGTCGACTCGAAACACCTCATTCCGCTTGAGCGCCACCACTCCCTTGACGGTCTGACTGGCAATATGACTGCCGGCAATGCCGATGTAGACCGAGTTGATTTGGACGGCAGCCATCAACTCGGCTTCTTCCACCGCCTTCTTTATCGACTCCACGGTACTGTCGATGTTGACGACGATGCCTTTTCGGAGTCCACGGGATGGGCTCGAGCCCACGCCAATGATGTTGACCCCCTCATCAGGCGTCACCTGCGCCACGATGGCGCAAATTTTGGTTGTGCCAATATCAAGTCCGACGACGATGTGTTCTTTTTTGGCCATGAGCCTTGCTCACCCTTCCTTTCGGACGATCACCTTGCCGGTAAACCGCAGATCAATCTCATGCGGTCCTTGACGAAAACGTTCTCGCAAACCCGGCTCCAGTTCGAGGTACAGGTCCCACATGTGTTGGAAGTCGTTCTTCACCCGAAAAACCAGCCCATCGGTTTTTCCGACCATGAACCGTGGATCACTCAAGCCGACGCTTACGGCGGGGCCGGCGTGGTCCTGCAAGTGTTTGGCGAAATGGAGCCCTTTCCGGACCTGGGCCTGGATCTTGAGATCGCCGCCCAGAATCTTCACCGCTGAAAGCCCCATCAGTTCAGGCAACGTCCCCGCCGGCCTGTGAGGCGCAAGGGACAGCACCACTCCTTCTTTATCCAAAAACAACGTTTCTCCTGCGTGTTGAAACAACGCGGCTGGCTTTCGCTCGACCACGATCACCGTCAAGGTGTGAGGCAGGACCCGGCCTACCGACGCGGACGCCACCGCAGGATGGGCCTCCACTTTCTGTTCCAGGCTTGAGAGATCCACCGAAAGCAACGAACGATCATCGGGCAAATCCAGCAGCGACAGCACGACTCGGCGATCGAGCCGGTCGGTACCGGATATGGACACGCGCTCGATGGACAACAAACCGGCCATGGCCGATGGGAGCCACTGGTAGCCCAGCACGACGAGGACCACCAGAATTCCGGCCAGCCCTCCCTGGAGCATGCGGGTCCGTCGCCTTCGCGCCGGCGCCGGCCGAAGTGATCGATGTTCACGGCTCATGCCCGTCCATCCCCTCTTGCGTTGTCCTCCAATTCGATTGCCGTGCCAGACCGGACCGCAAAATCCGTTCCGTCAGCGAATCGTAATCAAGACCGGCCTGGGCCGCGGACATGGGCAACAAACTTTTCCGGGTCATCCCGGGAATCGTGTTGATTTCCAAAAAAACGGGCCTGCCGAAGCGGTTGAGCCGAAAGTCAACCCTGGCTGCGCCCTCACAACCCAACACCCGGTAGGCCTGAATCGCCAAGGTTTTCACTTGTTGCTCCTGGCCAATAGTCACGGGGGCCGGACACAGGTACCGTGTTTCGGTTTTCTCATATTTGGCGGCATAATCGTAGAATGCATCGGGCGCGACAATCTCGACCGGGGGCAGGGCTTCGCCGTCCAACACGGACACGGCAAGTTCACGACCGTCGATAAACGATTCCACGAGCACTTCTTGATCGCGTTCAAACGCGCGCGTCAGCGCGCCCTTCCACTGCGAGGACTTTCGCACCACCGACACGCCCACCGTGGAACCTTCGTTCGCGGGCTTGACGACCAGCGGCCACGAGAGTTGTACCGGCACGGCCCTGTTACCGGTCCGCTGCATGACGACGCCGGGCGCGACGGAAATCCCGTGCATCCGCACAAAGGCCTTGGTCACCGCTTTATTCATGCCCATGGCGCTGGCTTGGACTCCCGAACCGGTGTATGGAATGCCCATGACCTCCAACAAACCCTGCACCGTGCCGTCCTCTCCGCCCCGGCCATGCAGGGCGAGGAAGGCCAGTTGTACCTTGCGGGCCCGCAGCTTGCGCGGCAGGGAGACGTCCACGTCGATGCGGGTGGCGCGATACCCCTTGCGAACCAACGCGGCATACACCGCCTGTCCGGTCTTCAAGGAAATTTCGCGTTCCGCCGATTGCCCTCCCATGAGGACTCCTATACGAGCTGAAGTCAAAGGCATCAGTGCATTCACATCCTGCCGTTTACGGTTCGCCCACTACTTTCCATTCCAATTCCAACATGATGCCCATTTGCTGCGACACGTCCCGTTGGATCGTTTCGATAAGCCGGAGCACGTCCGCGGAACGCGCCTGTCCGAGGTTGACGATAAAATTCGCATGTTTGGCTGAGACTTGCGCGTCCCCGACCCGGTACCCCTTCAAACCGGCTTCTTCGATCAGCCGGCCGGCCGTGGTCCCTTGAGGATTCTTGAACACCGACCCGGCGTTGGGTTGCGAAAGGGGCTGCGATTGCTTTCGATATTGCAGGTACGACTTGGTGCGTGAATCAATGGTTTCCCGAGAGGCAGGGGTGAGACGAAGCCACGCGCCCACCACAACGCCGTCGGGTAAACTGACCGAACGATACGCAAAACCGACGGACGCCGCGGCATGGGTCACTAAACGGCCTTCGAGATCAACCATTTGAATGGCGTCCAAACAATCTTGCATTGCTCCCAGCTTCGTGCCGGCATTCATCACGACTGCGCCCCCAACGGTCCCGGGTATGCCCGCCGCCCACTCAAGACCCGACAATCCGTGATGCACGGCAAAACCCAGCAGGACCGGCATCCGCGCGCCGGCTTCGGCAAACACGAGCCTGGCGTCCTCTCTTTCAATGGCTGTCAAATTGGCGAAACTCAAGACGATGCCTCGAATGCCGCCGTCCTGCACCAACAGGTTCGTGCCCCCCAACACCATGATGGGAATCCGGGCCGCCTGCGCCTGACGAACGATCCGGCACACGTCATGCACGTCTTCCGGGCTCACCAACGCGTCGGCCGGTCCCCCGATGCACAACGACGTCAATGCTGCCAACGGCGCGTCAAACACGACTTCTCCACGGATCCCCGACAAGGCCGTTTTCAAATCATGCTGGGTTGACACGGTCAACACGTCTCCCGCTCCCTGACAGTCCGTTCCATACATTCACACCGACGCCAACAACTCGACTCCCACCTTCCACACGTCTCCGGCGCCCAGCGTGAGGACCGTATCACCGGATTGAAGATCAGCGATCAACCGGCCGACCAACTCGTCCCGTTTCTCAACCCAATGGACAGCGGGGCGCCCGATGGCGCGGATTCGTTCGGCCAGGATTTCCCCGGACACGCCGTCGATCGATGTTTCGCCTGCCGCATAGATCGGCATCACGTACAGGACGTCGGCTTGCTCAAAGGCTTTTTCAAATTCATCCAACAGGTCGTGCGTCCGGCTGTACCGGTGAGGCTGGAAGATCACCACCAACCGCCCCGGCCATACGGATTTGGCCGCCTCCAGGGTCACCCGGATTTCCGTCGGGTGATGACCGTAATCGTCCACGACCACGATGCCCCGTTTCTCTCCACGAATATGAAATCGCCGTTCGACACCGGAGAACGAGGCCACGCCGGCACGAATCATGTCGAGCGGGACGTCCAGTTCCAAACCTACCCCGATCGCAGCCAGCGCATTGGACACGTTGTGGACGCCCGGAATCATGAGCCGGAACGGCCCCAATTTCTGTTCGCGAAACTGCACGCGAAAATTCGTGGTTTGTCCCTCGACTTCGATATCCGTGGCATGCAAATCCGGCTTGAAGGAGGCTGACGCCTCCCGGCCATAGGTCACGTATCGCTTCTGGACCTGAGGCAGCATCTCTCGAAGGAGCGCGTCATCCGCGCATAGAATGGCGACGCCATAAAACGGCACTTTATTGATAAATTCCAAAAAGGCCGCCTTGAGCCGGTCCATGGATCCATAATGGTCGATATGCTCCCGGTCGAGATTCGTCACCACCGC
The DNA here is from genome assembly GCA_022824735.1 of Nitrospirales bacterium. Taxonomy (GTDB): domain Bacteria; phylum Nitrospirota; class Nitrospiria; order Nitrospirales; family UBA8639; genus Bin75. Next base: position 11,891 of record JAJDZI010000063.1, on the reverse strand, counting down.
AATGGAGGGAGACAGGCGAAGGAACGACCCGTCACTTTCATCGGCCTCGGTAATGAGCAAGTCACTTCGACCCAACCTGGCGTGGGTCCCCATGGCATTCACCTTCCCCCCGACAACAAACGTCGGATCGAGGCCCGCATACGCCAACACCGACGCGACAATGGACGTCGTCGTGGTTTTCCCGTGAGCCCCGGCAATCGCCACGCCGAATTTGAGTCGCATGAGTTCCGCCAACATTTCGGCTCGCGGGATCACCGGTACAACTTGCTGTTTCGCAGCCACCACTTCCGGATTCGATGCCTGAACGGCTGAAGAGATCACCACCACTTGCGCCCCTTCCACGTGGGAAGCGTCATGCCCGATGGCAATACGCCCCCCCAAGCTTTCCAACCGACGCGTATTCTCCGACGGCGTCACGTCGGACCCCGTGACGTGATACCCCAGTGTCAACAACACTTCGGCGATACCGCTCATCCCACTTCCACCAATCCCCACGAGATGAATATGCCGAATCTTTCTAAACACCGTTCGTCATCGTACGTTCAGGAGGACTTTGCCCCAACAGTCGATAGCACTCGCGGACCATAGCCTCGGCCGAATCGGTGTTTCGCAAACGCAGGCTTTGTTCCGCCATGCGTCGAACGCGGTCCGGGTGGTCCAGCAACCCTTCAATCTCTCGAGCCAATTTCGCGCCGGTCAGCGCGGGCTCCAACAGGACGATGCCTGCCCCTGCCTCCTCCACGACGCGGGCGTTGGCTTCCTGGTGACGATGCGTGGCCTGCGGAAACGGAATGAGGATGGAAGGCTTGGCGCAGGCGGCGATTTCCGATAACGTCAGGGCCCCACACCGACAGACGACCAAATCCGCCCGGCGAAGCGTCCCAGGCATATCCTCGACAAACGGCACCACCTCCGCATTCGCGTTCATGCGGCGATAGGCTTCAGCAACACGATCGAAGTCGTTCGATCCCGATTGGTGAATCACCGCAAGCCGGCCTCGAATCCGGGAAGAGTTCCGTACCGCTTCGAGCACAATGGAGTTCATGGTCCGGGCGCCTTGACTGCCGCCACAAATCAAGAGCGTGTCGATCCGGCCCGACTCGGGGCTCGGAGGCGGAGCGACAAACGCCCGTCGCAACGGGGTCCCCACCACGGCGACCTTATCGGCTCGAAAATAGGGGATGGCGCGTTCGAACGACACGAAGATTCGATCGGCCAGGGCCCCCAGGACACGGTTGGCGATGCCCGGTATCGCGTTTAATTCCACGATGGCTCGCGGAATTCTCAGCAGCCAGGCCGCGAAAACAACCGGCGGGCTTGTATAGCCGCCGGTGCCGACGACGAGTTCCGCCTTGGACGCGCGCAACAAGCGAAGGCATTGCCACACCGCCGCGGGGATCAACAGCAGCGCCTTGACCGAAGACCAGATCCCCCGACCCATCACTCCCTGCACCCGCAGGGATTCCAGCCGCCACGGCGCGCCGGACAGCATCGTCCGCTCGAGAGCGCGGCCCGTCCCCACCAATGTCACGGAGGTCGCGGCCGCCTGACGACAAAACTCTTCGGCCAACGCCAACGCCGGGTACACATGTCCTCCCGTACCACCTGCTGCAATCACCACGTTCATCCCATCCCGAACGAAGAAAGGGGGCGGTCCGATGGACCCGCCCTGGAAATACTCAAGAGAATGCCGATCGCCACCAAACTTACGATCAACGAAGAACCTCCATAGCTCACAAACGGTAACGTCAATCCTTTCGTCGGCAGCAGACCGGACACCACGCTCATGTTGATCAGTACTTGTATCCCGACCAGCAGGGTGATGCCGCAGGCCAAGTGACGGCCAAAAGGATCGGAGGCCTGTCCCGCAATTTTAAACCCCTTGACGACCAGGATCGCGAATAAGACGATCAACAATCCCGTCCCGAGAAACCCGAGTTCTTCCCCGACAAGAGCCAGCACAAAATCCGTGTGCGCTTCAGGCAGAAAAAACAACTTTTGCCGCCCTTCACCCAAGCCCACGCCGAACCACCCGCCGCTCCCCAACGCGACAAACGATTGCGTGAGTTGAAAACCCGTGTCCGCCGAGTCCTTCCAGGGATCCAGAAAATTCAACAACCGGCGACGGCGATAATCGGACTGCATGATCAACGTATAGGCCACGGCGAGCAGGACCAGACCCAGGCCAAGGAGATGGGGAAACCTGGCCCCGCCCAAAAACAGCAGGCCGAACAACAACAGCGTCAGGACCACGGCTGTTCCCATATCGGGTTCGAGCAAGAGCAACCCTGCAAACAACCCGACGACCGCCATGGGAGCCAACACGCCACGAGTGAAAAACGCGAGATCCTGTTCTTTCCTGACGAGAAACGACGCCAGGTACAACACAACGGCCAGTTTCGCAATTTCTCCGGGTTGAATGGAGAGCCCCGCCAGGCGAAACCACCGGCGAGCGCCGTTCACTTGCGTGCCCAGGAAAGGGAGCAGGACCAGGACCAGGAGCACGAACGTCAACGCCAAGCCATAGGGTGTGAGCGTTTTCCACACGTTGTAATCCCGTTGAGCCACCCAATGCAGGGCCACGAGTCCGAACAACAGCCAAAGACACTGCCGTTTCAAGAAAAACGTCGAATCTCCGTAACGTGTTTCCGCCATCACGCCGCTCGCGCTGAACATGATAATCAGCCCGATGAAGGTCAGCAGGTACGTCACGATCAGGACGGTCCGGTCCATGGGACGCGAAACCTGCTTGTCGGCGCCGGCATTCCACGTCAAGGGGAGTTGAATCTTGTCGCCGCGAACGCGGGGCATCGTCGCTCACCTCATCCATCAATCGGCCAAGGCCTTCACAAGATCGCAAAATTGTTGACCTCGATCGCGATAATCCCGAAACATGTCGAAACTGGCACAAGCCGGAGAAAACAACACGGCGTCGCCCGGCACCGCAAGATCCGCGGCCAGGGCGACCCCCTCGGCCAGGGAAGACACGCGGCTGGTGGGCCCCACGCCTGTAATGGCCCGGGCAATGGCTTCTGCCGATTCTCCCAGCACGATACAATGTTTGACGCCCGACTCGAGCGCGCCTTTCAACCGGCCGAACTCGGTCGTGCCCTTTTCTTGTCCTCCCAGGATGATGACGAACGGCTGCCGAAGACTGTCGATGGCTTTCAGCGTGGCATCGACGTTCGTGCCCTTGGAATCGTTGATGAAGGTCACGCCGCGCCGTTCACGCACAACTTCACAAACGTGGGGCAGCCCTCGAAACGATCGGACGGCCCGTCGCATCCCTTCCCGGGAACACCCCCTGACCAAACCGACGGCCAGGGCGGCAAGCACGTTGGAGACGTTGTGAGTCCCCGGAAGAGGAATATCGCAAACCGGCATCACTGCATCCTGCCGTCCTTCCCACCGGGTCATGATCACGTCACCGGCCACCCACGCACCATGGGGCACTTCCTTCGACACGCTGAATTCGACGAGTTGCCCGCGTAGCGAATCCCGAACGGACAGAACTTCGGCCTCGTCGGCGTTCAGCACGGCAAAATCCTCCGCGGTCTGATTGCGAAACATGTTGGCTTTGGTCTTGGCGTAGTCGGCAAAACTCGGATGGCGATCCAGGTGGTCCGGGGTGATATTGAGCAGCACCGCCACGTGTGGATGAAACCGGTCAATCGTTTCCAATTGAAAACTCGACAATTCGGCGACGATTTCCTGAAAGGGAGCCGGCTCCTCCGTGCCCAGGCCGGCGCGCCGGCGCGTGGCCAACGCGGCTTCCGTCAGCGGCGTCCCCAGGTTTCCGCCGACGAACGGCGTGATCCCGCATTCCTGCAAGAGCGTTCCGATCAGGGACACGACCGTACTCTTGCCGTTCGTCCCGGTGACTCCGATGATTGGAACGGACAAAAACCACGAGGCCAATTCGACCTCGCCGATAACGGGAACACCTTGCCGCCGGACAGCATCAAACGCATCCAGAACCGGGGGCACGCCCGGACTCACGACCACCAGGTCAACGGCCTCCAGCCCCTGCGCAAAACGTTCCGCGCCGAACGGGCGAACTCCCCGGACGCCGGCGACCTCCATGGCCCATTCCGTCTCAGGTTTGTGATCGACCAGCGACACCTCGGCTCCGAACGCAACCAGCAACCGCGCCGCCGCCACCCCGCTCTTGCCTGCTCCGACCACGGCCACGGATTGCCCGGCCAAACCGGGGATCCGGGACCGTGGATTCGTGCGATGTGTTCTCTCCATTGTCACGGGCATACAGTTAACGCAGTTTTAAGGTACTGAGACTCAACAAGCTCAGGAGAATCGCTACAATCCATAATCGAACCACGACCTTGGGCTCCTCCCACCCTTTCATTTCAAAATGATGATGGATGGGCGCCATCAGAAAAATCCGTTTCCTGCGGGATTTATAGAACAGCACTTGAAAGATGACCGACACCGCTTCCATAACGAACACGCCGCCGACCAGGATCAACAGCAACTCATGCTTGCTGACCACGGCGACCGTGCCCAGGGCCGCGCCGAGAGGCAAGGACCCCACGTCCCCCATGAATACCGACGCCGGGTACGTGTTGAACCACAGAAATCCGAGACTCGAGCCGAAGACGGCCGCCATCAAAACAGCCAGTTCCCCGGCTCCTTCGATGTACGGGATCAGCAAATACTCCGACACCACTTTATTCCCGGCGGCATAGGCCACGACGGCATACGCCACCGACGCCACCATGACCGGGCCGATCGCCAGCCCATCCAATCCGTCCGTCAAATTGACGGCGTTGGAGCAGCCTACGATCACCAGAATGGCAAACGGGATGTAGAGTGTGCCCAGGTCGGGCGTAAACGTTTTGAAAAACGGAACGCTGAGTTCCGTGGAATACCCGGGAGAGGCGTAGAAGAACAGGCCGATGCTCAAGGCAATGGCGATCTGCGCCACGAACTTTTGGAGAACCGTCAAGCCTTCCGAACGCGCACGCGAAATTTTGATGTAGTCGTCCATGAACCCGATGAGCCCGAACCCCACGACGGACAACATGACGATCCACACGTAGGGATTGCGCACGTCCGCCCACAGCACCGTCGACAGCGACACGGCGAAAATAATGAGAATGCCTCCCATGGTGGGAGTTCCCTGTTTGGCCTGGTGATGACGCGGCCCCTCTTCCCGGATCCGTTGTCCCAACCGGAGTTCCTGCAATTTCCTGATCAAGGGCGGAGCCAGGAAGAACGCGATGACAAACGCAGTCAGCGCCGCGTAAATGATCCGAAAGCTCAAATACCGGAATATGTTGAAAATTGCGACGTCCGTGTGCAGCGGGTACAGCCACCAGTACAACATATGCGTTTCTTGTCCTTATGCCTGCGCCTGGTGAAAGACGTCCACGAGGCGCTCGAACTGCATGGCCCTCGAGGCTTTGAGCAAGACCACGTCTCCGGGCTCGACCAGCTTTTCGAGGATGCGGATTGCGTCGTTGACTCCCCGGGCCTTGAAAACCCGCGATGCCGTCATGCCCCCAGTGGAGGCCCCATGAGCCACTTCCCTGCCCAATTCCCCGCAAGCCACCAACAATGAAACGCGGCGACCGGCGAGAAAGTCGCCGACTTCCCTGTGCAGGGTCCGCGTCTCTGCTCCCAACTCCGACATGTCTCCCAACACGGCAATGGTCCGGCGACCGGCGCCCAATTCCTGTAACAGCGTCACAGCCGCCTTCATGGAATCGGGGTTCGCGTTATAGTAGTCTTGGATCACGGTGACCCCCTGCCAGGAGGAAACCTGGGACCGCATGGCCACGGGACGAAACCGGCTCAAGCCGGTTGCCATGTTCGTAACCGACAGCCCGAGTGCGTGCCCGACCCCAACCGCGCCCAGGGCATTCGACACGTTATGCGTTCCATGCACGTGGAGGGCCAATCGATGCGACCGGCGGCGGCCGGCCACGTGGCAACGAAATTCGGTTCGCGCGCCTTTCCGCTGAACGTGGCTCCCGCGAACGTCAGCCTGCTCCCGGAATCCGAACGAGACCACGGCACAGCGGGCCCGGCGCCGGAAAAACTCGTAATACGGATCATCCGCGTTCAACACGACGGCGCCGTCTCGAGGGAGACAGGCCAGCAATTCGGCTTTTGCCCGGGCGGACCCCTCCACGCTGCCGAAGAATTCCAAATGGTCGTTCCCGACGTTCGTGATGAGACCGACGGTCGGACGGGCGATTTCCGCCAACCGCGTGGTTTGCCCTTCGGCATCCACGCCCAATTCCAGCACCGCCGCCTGGTGGTCTGCGGTCAAGCCGAGCACCGTCTGCGGCAAGCCGATTCGATTGTTCGCATTGCCCGCCGTTTTCTTGAGACGCCAGCACTGCGACAGCGTTTTCGCAACCATTTCCTTCGTCGTGGTTTTGCCGTTGCTTCCCGTCACCGCCACAACGGGAATGTCGAAACGGGTTCGATGAAACGTCGCCAAGTCCTGATACGCCTTCAAGGAGTCCGCGACCTTGACGACAAACGGAACCGACCGCGCCCGGACAGGCTCGAAGCCTCTGGTCCGGCGAGGGAACGCTTCGACCACGACCCCATTGGCTCCACGGGTGAAAACCTCATCAATAAAACGGTGCCCGTCAAACCGCGCGCCTTTCAACGCGACGAACAAATCGCCTTTGCGGACCTTCCGGGAATCGGTACACACCCGCTGAACCGGACGACCCGTCGTGCCCTTCAGTAATGTTCCACCAGTTGCAGCCAGCACTTCGTCTCCCGTAAACAGCGCCATTGCCGAAGAGCCTATTTCTCGTCCGGCAGGCCGGCCAACAGTTCACGAACCACTTCCCGATCATCAAAGCGATGCCGCGTCGTCCCGATGATCTGATAATCTTCATGCCCCTTGCCGGCGATCAACACCAGGTCGTCCGGCCGGGCTTCAAGAAGCGCCGCCCGAATGGCCGCTCGACGATCAGGGATCACGTGCGACACGGCCCGTTCCGACGCCGCAAGACCCTGCACGCCTTGTTCAATATCGCGCAGAATCGCCCCGGGATCTTCGGTGCGAGGATTGTCGGAGGTCAGAAACACCACGTCACTGCGCTGGGCCGCGATTCGCCCCATGTTCGCCCGTTTCCCCGTGTCCCGGTCGCCACCGCATCCAAAGACCGTGATGATCCGTTCCCGTTGCAGTTGCCGGGCGGCTTCCAGGAGCCGGGCCAGCGCATCTTCCGTATGGGCGTAATCCACGATCACGGAAAAAGCCTGCCCCGCGTCCACCCGTTCGAACCGGCCCGGCACCGTTCGAAAGGACCTGACAGCCTGACGGACGTCTTCGAGCGTGAGGCCCCGGGCAAGACCGACACCGATACTCGCCAACAAGTTTGACACGTTGTGTTCGCCGACCAAGGCGCTTTCGATGTCCAAAGAACCGTGGGGCGTATGGGCGGTAAACCGGGTTCCCTCCATCGAGAGGATCACGTTCGTCGCGTACAGGTCTGCGCGCCGGCGCAACGAATACGTCCAGACCGGCACCGGGGTCTCGGCTTGCAACCGGACGCCCCATACATCATCGACGTTGATGATCGCCCGTTTGGGTCCCGCTTTGGCGGCGGGGACGACGAACTCCCGGAAGAGGCGTGATTTCGCGTGATAATAGGACTCCATCGTCTCGTGGAAATCCAAATGGTCCTGGGTCAGATTCGTAAAGACCGCTACGTCGAATTCACAGCCTTCGACCCGGTCCAAAGCCAAGGCATGCGAGGAGACTTCCAGGACCGCGGTATCCAGCCCAGCGTCCACCATACGATGCAAGAACGCCTGTAGCGAAATCGCGCCCGGTGTCGTGTGACTGGCCGCCTGACGCTCTGCCCCGGCGTGATACCCCACCGTCCCCATGAGACCCGTCCGGTAGCCGCCATGCTCCAGGATCGCCTGACTCGCGTGCGCCACCGTGGTTTTCCCGTTTGTTCCCGTCACGCCGACCATACACAAGGCCTGGGAGGGGTGCTGAAAAAACCGCGCGGCCAACTGACCAAGCGCCCTCCTGGAATCCTCGACTTCGATCCAGGCAGGTCCGCCTTGTTTCCTGACGTGGGATGGAGCTTGAAACGGAGCTTGAACCACAACGCCCCCTATCTGTTGTCTAGAGACCTGGGCGACAAAGGCATGACCATCGACCTGTTGCCCTTTGACAGCGACAAAGACGCTGCCTTGTGTGACTTCCCGTGAATCATCGGTGATCCCGGACAGTTCCACGTCGAGATTGCCCGTCGCGCTGACCACGTCGATAGGCAACAGTAACGTCGCTAACGTCATTCCGTACGTGTTCCGTCCCTTCGACGGGCCCAGGACGGGTATTCGTTGACAATTTCCCCCTCACCCCAGCCCTCTCCCTCGTGGAGGAGAGGGGGCACGCCTTCATTCCCCTCCTTTGTAAGGAGGGGTAAGGGGAGGCAGAGGCTACGAAGAACGCGCCGCCACCACCCGGGATTCATCGCCGGGAGCCACGCTCAAATACCTGAGCGTCTGCTCCGCCACCTTCCGAAAGACCGGAGCCGCCACCACCCCTCCCCAAGCCGGGCCTTGCGGTTCGTCAATCACCACCAATATGGAAAGCCGGGGCTCCTCCGCGGGAACGAAGCCGACGAACGATCCCACTAGTTTGGTTGACGAATACGTGCCCGTTTCAGGATCGACCTTCTGGGCCGTTCCAGTCTTGCCCGCCACCCGGTAGCCCGGAACGGCCGCGCGCTTCCCCGTCCCCCGCTCCACCACGTCGACCATCAGGTCCGTGACGATTTTTGCAGTCCCGGCACCAATGGGCCGGCGGCGAATATGGGGGACGCGCTCCCGGATGCTTCTTCCCTGGTCATCGGAAATTTCGCGCACCAGAAACGGCCTCATGAGCCAGCCCTCGTTGGCAATGGCCGACACGGCCGTCAGGAGTTGCAACGGCGTCACGGCAATTTCCTGCCCGATGGCTAAAGACGGGAGCGTCCGGAGACTCCATTGGTCCGGACGACTCAGGATGCCGATGGATTCTCCGGGAAGATCGATTCCCGTTTTTTCGCCAAAGCCGAACGTGCGCAAGAACTGATAAACTTGTTCTTTCCCCAAATCCCACGTCATCTTCACAAAGGCCACGTTGCTGGATCGTTGGACGGCTTCACGAAACGTCACCCATCCGGTTTTTTCATGATCATGGATGATGGTTCCACTGATCGGGATCTCTCCATCGCCCGCATACAGCAAGGTGTCGGGTTTGACGCGGTCCAATTCCAGGGCGGCAGCGGCCAGCACCACCTTGAGGGTCGAGCCTGGTTCGTAGGGATCGGTCACGCCGCGGTTCCTCCACTGCTCGGGGGACGCCTGCAGGATATGATTCGGGTCAAACGTCGGACGAAGGGCCCAAGCCAACATCTGGCCGGTCTTGGGAGCCATGACCAGGACGGCCCCGCCTCGCGCCTTGGTGGCTTCAACGGCCTGATCCAGGGCCTGCTCCGCGATATACTGGATGACCTCATCAATGGTCAGGGAGATGGCATGTCCGGACAGCGCCTGAGGTTTCCGCCGGCTTTCGGGAATAATGATTCGCCCCAGCGCGTCCTGCTGCAACACCACTTGGCGCACTTGGCCTCGGAGGTGCTCGTCATATCCGTTTTCGAGTCCTTCAAGACCCTGACTGTCGATCCCCGCGAATCCCAGGACGTGAGCCAATAACGTTCCCTTGGGATAAAATCGACGCGATTCCACCACGACATCAACCCCGGGAAGTTCCAGGTCGGTCAGCCGTTTGACCTGCGCATCCTCGATTTTCCGTTGAACCCACACGAAGTCACGTTTGGCCCGCAACCGCTTTTCCAGGGACTCGCGAGGAACACCCAGCGCTTGCGTCAGTCGGCGCGCAACCCCGGCAGGATCATCAATGGAGGACGGCGTGGCATAGACGGACGACACGTCCAGGTTCAAGGCCAGCGGTTTCCCTTGCCGGTCCACAATGACGCCACGATTGGAAGCCAGGGTGATAGGCTTCTCGTGCTGCTGACGGGCTTTCAGTTTCATTGTTTCCGCTTGAAAGACCTGGAGGTAGCCAAAACGCACGAACAGAATGGCGAACCCGAACAGGAAACACAGACCAATGAAAGCCCGTCGCCCGTTTCCCTCTCCGGCTGATTTGGTTTCTGTTTTCGTGAATGACCGGAGCATCATCATTCTCCCGTTTGCCGAGCCAGGCGAAGCGGAGGTTCGGATTCATCGCCGGGATTTTCATCTTCAGGGTGGCTCGGGACCAAAACCACTTGCCGCGCGCCCGGCGGCTTCATGCCCAGTGTCTCGCCGGCCTCCGAGGCGATTCGCTCGGGTGCCGTCAATTGAGACAACCGGGCCTGCAATCGTTCGTGCTCCTGCGTCAGGGCGGCTTTTTTCTTCAACAAGGCGTCCAGTTCATATCCGACTCGTACGACGTCGACCTTTCCCCACACGTAAAACAGAAGCATCCCGCTCACGCTCGCAACCAATACGGTCCAGAGCACCCACTTCATGCGCGGCCTCTTTGTCCGTCTCCCCACCCTGGCCTTCGTTCAAGAACCCGCAACTTCGCGCTACGCGCGCGGGGATTGGCCCGACGTTCTTGCAGGGAAGGAGAAACGGGTTTCTTCGTCAGGATGGTCCATTGATCCGGAGCCTCGTGAGCCAGGCGGCGAAACGTGTGTTTCACCACACGATCTTCCAGCGAGTGAAACGAAATCACGCACAGCCGGCCTCCCGGTGCCAGGACGTCGATCGCCTCGTCGAGCCCGGTTTGCAGCGAGCCCAATTCATCATTGACCGCCATCCGAAACGCTTGAAAGGTCCGTGTCGCCGGATGAAGGCGTCCGGACCGGTAAGACCGCGGCACGGATTCCCTGATCACGCGCGACAAATCCAGCGTGCTCCGCAAAGGGGATTGGCGGCGAACCCGCACGATGGCCCGCGCAATCCGTCGGGAATAGCGTTCTTCCCCGAACTCATGAATGATCCGGGCCAACTGCGTTTCAGGCAGCGTGTTGACGAGGTTTTCGGCCGTGTGACCGCAAGTGGGATTCATTCGCATATCCAGGGGGCCGTCCTGCTGAAAGCTCAACCCTCGCTCCGGCTGATCCAATTGCGCCGACGACACACCCAAGTCAAACAGAATACCGTCTGCGCATTCCCTGCCGGCTCTGTTCATTACCGATTTCACGCGTTGAAAATTTTCACAAAACAACCGGATCCTGGCCCCATAGGTTTGAAGCCTTGTCTGCGCATGAGCTATCGCTTGAGGGTCCCGGTCGATCCCGATGAGGATGCCGTCGGGTGCGCTCACCTCCAGGATCTGCTCGGCAGTCCCTCCCATGCCTATCGTGCAATCCAAGTAACACCCTTGTTTACGCGGCCGTAACCAGGTCGAGACCTCCTCTAACAGCACCGGAACATGATTCAGATTTTCCAATTATTCCTATATTACTCCTATTTCATCCCACTTTATTCCACTTTTTTCCACTTAATGGGCGAAATATACTCGTATTCATAATTTTGTCAAGCAAAATCAATCACTTATTGATCCTGGCAAGCCAGAAGTCAGGCTGGTCCTGCTACCATAGAAATTTACACGGATTTAATCGGGGAAGGGGCCCAACAGAAGAACGGAAATCCCAGCCCTCTCCCCAATGCGGGAGAGGGTTGGGGTGAGGGGAAATGTGTCAACGAATGAGTGAACACAGACAAGGATGACGGAGGAGACCTAGGGATACAGGCGGGAGAGCATGCGGGGGAAGGGGATGGTTTCGCGCACGTGCGCGATGCCGCACAGCCAGGCTACGGCGCGTTCGATGCCCATGCCGAACCCGGCATGGGGGACGGACCCGTAGCGCCGCAGGTCCAGGTACCAC
>JAJDZI010000071.1 GCA_022824735.1 Nitrospirales bacterium | reverse complement strand
CCGCCCCTCAGGCAGGGTGGACAGATCGTCGGGATCAATTTTGACGCGCGTTGTGCTCATAGTCCGCGACCTCCTTGCCATTGGCCTTGCGGGCCGAAATGATGCGAACGGCCGAACCCCGCACCGTGTAGACGACGACATACACGCGCCCGTCGACCGTGCCGAGCAGCCGGTAACGATTCTCGCCATAGTCCCGTCGCCGATCCTGTTCGACGATCCGGTGCGGATCGAGGAAGGCTCGGACGGCATAGGCGAAGTCGAAACCGCGACGATCGAAACAGGTGATGTTCTTGGCCTCGTCCCATTCGAACTCCATCCCGATACAGTAGGCCAAAGGCCTACCACTGTCAAGCCTGCTTCCGGCATGGCACGCCCGGCATTTTGTCACGCACATGAACCATCCGGAATATTGGCGAGACGATTACAAAAAATATGGCCATTGGGTCGCCCAGTTTGGGGTCTATGCCCTCGCGCTCAGTATGAATAACCCGTAAACGCGGCGCATTCGTTCTTCCCGGCACAGCCCGGTTGACAATGAGTTTTGCCGGTAGGTAGAAATTCAGCGTTGCTAAGGAAAGCATTGTTGACGGAGTTCCGCTGATGCCAATCAACGCGCTACGAAAACCGGGGGCAAAGATGAGCCTCAAGGAAGCACTCGAACGAGCCGAAAAGCTCAAGCGCATGGCTGCGAGCAGCAACCCCAACGAAGCGGCCGTGGCCGCGGCACGACTCAAGGCCTTTGACGTCAATGCCGCGCGCGCGCGCCAATCGAAAGACGTCACATTCGAACCGGCCACGATCATGGAACCCGGCGAGCACGGGCCTTCCAACCAAAACATCGAAGTACTCGATGAGTTCCCCGTTATTCCCTACAAGGAATTGGGAGAATTGGAAGTGGAACAAGCGCCCGGCACCGCATCGGTGAACTGGGACGTGCTGCATGCCGAATTACTGGAACGGGCGCAACAGATCGGCGCCCACGCCGTTATCGACATTCAGATCAAGGGAACCATTCAGCAAAAAATCCTGACCGGGATGGCACTCAAATACCTGTCGCCGCAAGAAATCCTGGACGTCCAAGCGGCCAATCAATTGGACAACGACGAGAAAGCCTACTGGGAAGCCCAAAAGGAACGGCGCGACGAAGACTGGGCCCCGCCGGTAGGATAAAGAAACACGCCTACCTCAACCAGGAACGATCGTCCATGGATTTTCACTATCAGGAGATCTTCGAACACGGGCCGGATACGACGACGTATCGCAAGTTGACGTCGGACCACGTCTCTACGACCGTCTTCGACGGACGGGAGATCCTCGCCGTCCAGCCTGAAGCGCTCACGCTCCTGGCGCGTGAGGCCATGGATGACGTGGCGCATCTCTTGCGAGCGAGCCACCTCAAACAATTGAGCCGCATTCTTGACGACCCGGAAGCCTCGGAGAACGATCGCTTCGTGGCGTTGGAACTGCTGAAGAACGCCAATATTGCCGCCGGACGGGTGCTGCCGGGATGCCAGGATACCGGCACGGCGGTCGCCGTCGGATACAAGGGCCAGCAGGTGTTCACCGCGGGGCATGACGCCGAAGCGCTCTCACGCGGCATTTATGAAGCCTACGCGCAACGCCACCTGCGCTACTCGCAAATGGCGCCCCTCGACATGTACACCGAAAAAAATACCGGCACGAACCTTCCCGCCCAGATCGAGATTTACGCCGAACCGGGGGCCGAATACCGGTTCCTGTTTATCGCCAAAGGCGGAGGGTCGGCGAACAAAACCTTTTTATACCAGGAAACCAAAGCCCTGCTGAATCCGGAATCCTTGCGTGCGTTTGTCGCGGAGAAAATCCGCACGCTCGGCACCTCGGCCTGCCCGCCCTACCACCTGGCCCTGGTCATCGGAGGCCCATCCGCGGAATTCACCCTGAAAACCGTCAAACTCGCAAGTTGCCACTATCTCGATGATCTCCCGACTTCCGGAAACGAGTTGGGCCGGGCGTTTCGCGACCTCGACTTTGAGCGGGAAATATTGGAACTCTGCGTCGAAACCGGAATCGGCGCCCAATTCGGCGGCAAATATTTCGCGCATGACGTACGAGTCATTCGCCTCCCCCGGCACGGCGCGTCCTGCCCCGTTGGCCTGGGAGTCTCCTGCTCGGCCGACAGGCAAATCCTCGGTAAAATCAGCAAAGACGGAATTTTCCTCGAACAGCTCGAAACGAATCCCGCGCAATACCTCCCGGACGTCAAGGAACAAGACCTGCACAAACACGTCGTCAGGATCGACCTGAACCGGCCGATGCCGGCCATCCTCTCGGAATTACGCCAACATCCGGTCGCCACCCGGTTGTCGCTGACCGGACCCATTGTCGTAGCGCGAGACATCGCGCACGCCAAGCTGAAAGAACAACTGGACGCCAGCCAAGGCCTCCCCGAGTACTTCAAGAATCACGTTGTCTATTACGCCGGCCCGGCGAAAAAACCCGAAGGCTATGCCTCGGGGTCTTTTGGCCCTACGACCGCCGGACGCATGGACTCCTACGTCGATCAATTTCAGTCCGTCGGGGGCAGCATGGTCATGCTGGCCAAAGGGAACCGTTCCCGACAGGTGCGCGAAGCCTGCCGGAAGTATGGAGGATTCTACCTGGGATCCATCGGCGGACCCGCCGCGCGACTGGCCGAACACAGCATCAAGAAAGTCGAAGTTCTGGAATTCGAAGAGCTTGGCATGGAAGCGGTGTGGAAAATCGAAGTCGAAGACTTCCCGGCCTTTATCGTCATCAACCACGAAGGCCGGGACTTCTACAACGACCTCGACGCGCAACGCCCACTGGTTCAACCCGACAAACCGGCACAAACGTAGGCGTAGGTGTTCGGTCATTCGTTGACGGCATGTAGGGACACCCCCCTGTGGTTGTCCTTTCTGTGGAGGGCAGGCACAGGGGACTGCCCCGACTCACCTTCACCTTCATCCTCTCCCATCAAGGGAGAGGCAATTCCATTCCATGCCTCCCCCTCTGTCATCCTTGACCTCTCCCCCTCTGTCATCCTTGTAGATGTTCTCTCATTCGTTGACAGCATGTAGGGACAACCCCCTGTGGTTGTCCTTTCTGTGGAGGGCAGGCACAGGGGACTGCCCCGACTCACCTTCACCTTCATCC
>JAJDZI010000121.1 GCA_022824735.1 Nitrospirales bacterium | reverse complement strand
GGTCCTGACCGCGGACAACTGCGCCGGGATCACCGGAGAACTGTTCGTCAACGAACAAACCAGGACGCTGGCTGAAGCCGGCGCGTTGGCGCAGGCGACCCGGCTGGCCTGGGTTGACGTGGTGAACGCCGGCACCTGGCTCCTGATCGTGGCCTTGTTGGAACTCGACGTGCGGCCGGGAGTCAAAGGGTCCTTCCCAAGCTGGTTTGCCAACACAAGCCGGTTCGTCAAATATCTGCTCTACACCACTATCGTAGGCGCCGCGGTGTATTGGGGACTCTTCGGCACCCTCCTCGATTTCTGGGACGCCTCTCTATGGATCGCCGCCTTCGTCTTCATCGAACGCAACGTGTTCGAGCAAGTAGGTCGGATTAGCCACGCGTAATCCGACATCGTCTGGCTTCATGAATCTACGTTGGATCATTTTATGTCAATTCAGCATCCATTAATTCGTTTTATGTCATCATCATTGCATTTTCTGTCGCCCTGAGACCCGGTTTCTCACCCTTTCTGTCATCCCCGATCGGGGTCGGGAGTGACAACGGGACGCGTGTGGTGTACTTTCTTCTGACAATCCGTCAACCCATGGAACGTTGGAGCTTGCCATGAATCCGTTAAGAAAGACCGTTTCCGGACCCTGCATCGTTGCAGCGGCACTCCCCGTTTTGCTCCTGTTCTGTGCTCCTGCACACGCGGCCTCGGACGACACCCTGACGGAACAGTTATACGCCAGGGCGGGCGGCGGCGCGTACGTTCTGGACCTGCAGGAATCGAGCCCGTTCATCAGGACGAACGGCAAAGAAGAGGTCGTCGGCTTTCTCGACCACTACGACGCCTCATTCCAGGCCGGGCCTCTGGTCAACCTGGCCATCGGCGGCAACTACAACGCGTTCGGGAAAAACCTGTTCACCGAAGTGAGCGGCTTCCTCACGTTTTCCAACTCCAGTCACGTCAACGAATACAGCGAAGATCCGGTGCCATGGACTAATATCCGAACTGAGTTTGAGAAACGACGGTCTGGGCAAGGGTTCGATCAGAATGCGGAGGCGCTGCTCGTGTCGCTGATACGAGACAATCCGGACGTCAGGACGGTCGGGTGGATCGGAAAGATCGACGGCAGTGCCATGCCTTTCGGCACTCCCAATTTCGCGTGGGGCGATCCCATCCGCATCAGCACAAAACGGAACGTTGACTTCCACGGTGTGGACCTTGTGACCGGGATGTTTTTCGGACAGACGGGAGGAGCCAGGACTTCGCTGTTCATCGGGCCGAGTTACAAGAGGCTGAATCAGGAGTCCGAGACGTTTGCCTACGAGTCCAACCTTGCGCCCGAGGTCAACAACCTGACCCTGAAAGAAGACCTGGCAGGCTGGTATTACGGCGGGATCATCGGCACCCGCTTCGACCTTCCGTTCAAGGAGCGCTGGACATTCACGTTCGACGGCAGGCTGGGGGTGTATTACCTGGATGCCGAATACAACGGGGCACAGAGAACGCTGTTGACTTCAGGGAGCCTGGACCTGGATGAGCCGACTCATTGGACAACAAGCGATTCGGCCGTCGCCACGACCCTCAATTTCCAGACCGCGCTCAGCGTGACCTGCATGGAGCGCGTCACCTTTCAACTCGGGACAGGAATCGAATACCTGTCTCATGCCCCGAAGGTGCACTACGCCAACCTGGATGAAAGCTTCAGGAGCGGAGTCGCCCACACACCGGCCCGCATCGAACATTCAAGCGCATTCGGCGTACTCACCGCGTTCTCCATCGCCATCAGGATGTAGCGGATGCGAGGTCGCCGGCAACGAATACAACAAGCGGCTTACCTAGGCTCTACCTCCCCTTACAAAGGAGGGGAACTCCCTCTCCCCTTTTAGCGGAAAAGGGCTGGGGTGAGGGGGTCGGGTCGAGGTGCAGTCATAGCTGCCACTGGATATCAACCTTGCGATGCCGCTTCGCACAATCTCGCAGATAAAGATTGATGAGGCTTTGATACGGCATACCTGACGCCTCAGCCATGTCCTTGAAATACTTGATAACGTCCTCGCTCAGACGGATCGTGACAGATTTTTTCAACCTGGACGCGTAAGGGTTCTTACGAGATTTCATTTTGGAAAAATCATACTCTTTTTTCATGACAAATGACCTCGGTAGTGCTGCTGTTCTTTTTTAGTGGCCTTCCGTGCTGAAACAATACGAAGTTCCTCACCATCTTTCCCTCGCTCACAATGTACGACGACCAGAACACGGGATTGATTGCTCATGCCAAGCAGAATGAACCTGTCTTCGTCAAACCCACTATCATCATAGAATTGTCTTGCGAATTCGTCGTAAAAGACGGATCGGGCTTCCTCAAAGGCAATCCCGTGCTTCCTTAGGTTCGACCTTGCTTTGTTCTGATCCCAACTAAATCTAATCATGCATATATTGTATGTACATTATATGGTCTGTCAAGAGACTTTAGCCTTCATTTGGACCGGCATACGCTCTGTCTTCTCTCCCCTCACCCCAGCCCTCTCCCAGTGGGAGAGGGAGTCCCCTGCCTTTGCAAGAGGTCGTAGGTCGGATTAGCGTAGCGTAATCCGACAAACCTACTAACTCTAATACAAATGACACCAGACGTTGTGGGCGGCTTCGGGTTTGCCGATTTGGATCAGGGGTGGGTCGGTGGTTTTGCACTGCTCCATGACGTGCGGGCAGCGCGTGTGGAACCGGCAGCCGGATGGCGGGTTGAGCGGCGTCGGCACGTCGCCGGGCAGCAGGATGCGTTCGTGTTTCACCGTGGGGTCCGGCAACGGGTTGGCGGATAGCAGGGCCTGGGTATAGGGATGTTTGGCATTGGCAAACAGGGTCTCGGCGGGCGCCACTTCCGCCAGTTTTCCCAGATACATGACGGCGATACGGTCGGCCAGGTACTGCACCACGTTCAAATCGTGCGTGATGAACAGGTAGGACAGGTGATACTCCGCTTGCAGGTCCTTGAGCAGGTTGATGATCTGCGCCTGAATGGACACGTCCAAAGCCGAGACCGCCTCGTCGCACACGATCAGCTTCGGGTTCAGCGCCAAGGCGCGCGCAATGCCGATCCGCTGGCGTTGCCCGCCAGAAAATTCATGCGGGTAGCGCGGGTAATGATCCGGCCTGAGGCCCACGCGGTCGAGAAGCTGACACACCCGGTCCGTCAACTCCCGGCCCTTGGCCAAATGATGGACCTTGAGCGGCTCACCCACGATGGAGCCCACGGTCATGCGAGGGTTCAGCGAACTGTAGGGATCCTGAAACACAATCTGCATACGGCGACGCGTAGCCCGCAACGTCTTGGCGTCCATGGCGAACAGGTTTTGGCCTTCAAACAACACGTCGCCGCCCGTGGGTTCCTGCAACCGCAGCACGGTCCGGCCCACGGTGGTTTTACCGCACCCGGATTCCCCAACCAGGCCGACGGTTTCCCCGGACTTGATATCGAACGTCACGTCGTCCACGGCCTTGACCCACGCGGACACGTTCGAGAAGAGGCCGCTCCGGACGGGGAAATATTTCTTGAGGTTCGTGACCTCAAGCAAGGGGCGTCCATTTGCTGATTCCACGTCGATCACGTTATGAACTCCCGGGTTGATGCAACCAGCACACGGATTCATGGCCCGGCTCGATTGCAACGAGCGGCGGTTCCTCATCAGGACAACGGGCCAGCACGTCCGGGCACCTGGTGGAAAAGTGGCAGCCCCGGCAATACATCAGGGGAGACGGAACCGTGCCCGGGATGGATTCGAGCCGGGTCTCACGCGCGCCGGGCTTGGGTAACGAACGCAACAGCGCCCGCGTGTACGGATGGGACGGCGCGGCAAAGAGTTGGGGGACGCTCGCACGTTCCACGATCCGGCTGGCATACATCACGATGACGTCCTGCGCGAACTGCGCCACGACGCCCAGGTTATGCGTGATCAGCAGGATCGCCATGCCCATCTCCCGTTGCAGTTCTTTGAGCAACTCCAGGATCTGGGCCTGGATCGTCACGTCCAACGCCGTGGTCGGCTCATCGGCAATGAGCAGGTCGGGCCGGCACGCCAAAGCCATGGCAATCATCACCCATTGTTTCATGCCGCCGGACATTTCGTGCGGGTATTGATCGATGCGCCGGTCCGGCGCAGGGATCTGGACTTTCTCCAGCAGGCGAATGACTTCCTGCCGGATCTCGCGTTTGGTCAGGTTCGTGTGAATGTCCAACACCTCGCCGATCTGGTCGCCGACGGTGAAGACCGGATTCAGCGAGGTCATAGGTTCCTGAAACACCATCCCGATCTGGTTCCCGCGTATCCGGCGAATCTTCTTGTCGGGTAAGGTCAGCAAATCTGCGCCTTTGAATACCACCTGACCGCCTACCACCTTTCCCGGAAAATCCACCAACTGCATGATGGACAGGGCCGTCACGGATTTCCCGCACCCGGATTCTCCCACGAGTGCCACGGTTTGTCCCGGCTGCACGGAGAAACTGACGTCCTCGACCGCGCGAATTTCTCCCTGGTCCGAGAAGAAGGACGTGGAGAGATGCGAAACTTCCAGAAGGGGGGACGCCGCGTTCACGGTTCAACGTCTCCGCAGTTTGGGATTGAGGGCTTCACGCAAACCTTCCCCGACAAGGTTAAAGGCCAGCACCACGACCAGGATCGCCATGCCCGGAATAAAAAAGAGCCAGGGCGCGTCGAAGATGAACCCCTTGCCGTCGGCCAGGATATTGCCCCACGTGGCATAGGGCGGTTGCACGCCGAACCCGAGAAAACTCAAGCCCGACTCGGTCAGGATGGCCGTGGCTACGCCGATGGTCGCCGAAACCAACACGGGTGCGATGGCGTTGGGCACCATGTGCGCAAAAATCACGCGCCGGTCCCTGGCCCCGACCGACGTGGCAGCCACCACGAAATCCTGTTTGCGCAACGCCAGAAATTCGGCGCGGACAAACCGGGCAGTCCCCATCCAACTGGTCAGCCCGATGACGATCATGATGTTGTAGATGCTGGGCGGAAGCAGGGCAACGACCGTGAGGATCAGGAAAAAGGTCGGGAAACACAACATCACGTCGGTAAACCGCATGATGAGGGTATCAACCGTTACCACGCCGAACCGGACGTTGCCGTAAAACCCGGACAGCCCGCCCAGCAGGATCCCGATCGCCAGGGAAATGCCGACCGCGATAAACCCGATGGACAACGAGACGAACGACCCTTGAAGCATGCGTGCGAACACGTCGCGGCCCAGCTCATCCGTACCCAGCAGATAGATGCCGGCGAACGGCCGGTCGTGGGCCGGGA
>JAJDZI010000024.1 GCA_022824735.1 Nitrospirales bacterium | reverse complement strand
GGAGTGGGGGTGGACCTGGAAGCGGGCTGGGGGCTGCGGGTGCCGGAGATGGCGGGTATCCTGACGCCGTATGTAGGAGTGGGGCTGGTGGAGGAGACGTCGCGCACATTGAGGTTGGGCGGGCGGCTGACCGTGGCGTCCGGGCTGGGGGTGGCAGTGGAAGGCACTCGCCGGGATCGTGTAGGGTCGCCACCTGAGCAAGGGGTGTTCTTGCAACTTCGCCGGTCCTGGTAGGTCCCTGGCTGTGAGGAGAGGTTTACCCGGCTGGAAGATCGTAGGAAGAGAGTAACTCTTGCACGTGGGGAATGACGTCAGCCGGTGGGAGTTGTTGGACTTCTCCGGTGTTGCGTTGTTTGAGTTCGACTATGCCTTGCTTCAGGCCCCGGTCGCCGATGGTGACGTGAAATGGGGCTCCGATCAGGTCGGCGTCGTTGAATTTCACGCCGGCCCGTTCGTCACGGTCGTCCCATAAGACTTCCACGCCGGCCTCGAGACACGCATCATACAGCATACCGGCTGTGTGGACGACCTGCTCCGAGGCCGTCACCGGCAAAAGATGAACGTGGAACGGCGCAATGGGTACGGGCCATATCATGCCTTTGTCGTCATGGTTCTGTTCGATGGACGCAGCCGCGGTCCTGCTGACGCCGATACCATAGCATCCCATGATCGCCAGGGTTTCCTGCCCGTCCGCATCCAGAAACGTCGCATTCATCGCCTGACTGTACTTGGTCCCCAATAGGAAGACGTGACCGACTTCGATGCCTTTGGCCTCCTGCAGTTGGTCATCGCTTCGAGGCGACCGGTCGCCGGCTCGGGCCAGGCGCAGGTCGAGGAATGCTTCGACTGAAAAATCCCGGTCCCAGTTTGCATTGATCAGGTGGGTATCGCTTTTGTTTCCGCCGACGACAAAATTCCGCATGGCCTTGACCGCGTGGTCCGCGATGATACGGATACCCGTGAGCCCGACCGGCCCGGCAAAGCCGACCGGCGCGGACGATACGGCGCTCACGGTCTCCGCGCTTGCCAGCGTGATCTCCGTCGTTCCCAGGAAACGGTTGACTTTGATTTCATTCGCTTCGTGGTCGCCCCGAACCAGGATCGCAATAACGTCGCCGGCCGGCGTCTGGTAGAGGAGGGTCTTGACGAGCCGATCCGGTGAAACCTTCAAAAAGGCGCAGACTTCCCCGACGGTTTTGGTTCCTGGGGTCTGCACGGCTTCGAGGGCGAGTGGCGCGGCATCGTCTTCTTCAGCCGGAGGCGGCGCTTCCGCCAACTCGACGTTGGCGGCATAGGAGCCTCCTTCGTCGTACACGATCGTTTCTTCTCCGGTCTCGGCCAGGACCATGAATTCATGCGACATGCTGCCGCCGATCAGTCCGGTGTCCGCTTCGACCGCGCGGAATTTGAGACCGCAGCGCGTAAAGATCCGCTCGTAGGCGTCGTACATTTTTTGATAGCTGAGGCGCGCGCTTGCTTCATTGGCGTCGAAACTGTAGGCGTCTTTCATGAGGAATTCGCGCCCGCGCATCAAACCGAAACGGGGACGGATTTCATCGCGGAACTTGGTTTGGATCTGGTAGCAGTTCATGGGGAGTTGCCGGTAGGAACGGATTTCGCGCCGGAAGAGGTCCGTGATGACTTCCTCATGCGTGGGGCCGAAGCAAAAATCGCGGTCGTGCCGGTCCTGACATCGAAGCAATTCCTTGCCGTAAAAATCCCATCGTCCGGTTTCTCGCCACAGTTCCGCCGGAGAAAGAATCGGCATCAACAATTCCTGCGCCCCGGCGCGATTCATTTCCTGGCGAATGATCGATTCGACTTTTTTGAGAACGCGCAAGCCCAACGGAAGATAGGTATAGATTCCGGCCGCGACCTTCCGGATCATGCCGGCGCGCAACATCAGCCGGTGACTGACGACTTCAGCTTCGCCGGGGGTTTGACGAAGCGTTGGAATAAACACTTGGCTGGTTCGCATATTTGAGGTGATCCTTCTGTGTTGATTGATGCGTTGATAATTTCTTCCTCACCCCAACCCTCACCCGCGTTGTGGAGAGGGGAAACAAAGGGGAGGGAAAGGTGGCTATATATAAATGCTATGGCTCTAGGTTTCAAGCACCTTCCGGAACGGGGCGCGCCGTCAGCAACAACAGACCCGATCCGACCAGGGTTGCCAGCAGGGAACCGGCGAGGGTCGCGTGCACGCCCGACTTGTAGAATGCTGTCCAGATGGCGCACCTGATGAGAAAGTAGATAATCGGGTTGCGCACGCCGATGACGTTGGCGCCGATGGAGACGCACAGCAACAAGCCGCCGATGAGCAGGCTCCACGGCGCGATGGCGTCCGTGTAGAAAATCGCGACAACGACGATAGTCCCGCCTTTCTTCTGTCATCCTCGACATCTTTAATCGAGGATCCAGCGTCTTTGCTTTTCCTTCCATTCGCGAGGAGAACGACACTGGATTCCCGATTACAAACGTCGGGAATGACAGGTCAGGAAGATGTCGGGTTACGCCTTTGGCTAACCCGACCTACGTTATTGCAACAAGCGTTGGATGTCGTTGAAAAACGCGAAAATCATGATCCCGAAGAGCAGGACGATCCCTATCTGTTGAGTGAACTCTCGCTGCCGCTCGGCCAGCGGGCGTCCCAGGATCGCTTCGCAGGCGAAGAAGAACAGGTGGCCGCCGTCCAGGACGGGAATCGGCAACAAATTCAGGATGCCCAGGTTGATGCTCAGGATGGCCACGAAGAACATGATGTCGGCGAGGCCTCGCTCGGCCGCCGTGCCCGAGGCACTGGCAATCATGATGGGCCCCCCGATGTTTTTCGAGGAGATTTCTCCGGTCAGCATTTTGTAAATGCCGACGACCGTGAGTTCTGACCATCCCCACGTGGCTTTCACGCCTTGGAACACGGCCGTGAGCGGTGAGGACGCACGGATCACCGACCGCCCTGATCCCATAATGCCGATTTTTCCGATCGTGGTCGATATGCCCTGATCCTTGACCTCATGCGCTTCGGGGATGATCGTCAACGTGAGCACTGCGCCTTCGCGTTCAACTTGCATGCTGAGGGAGTCAAGGGGATGAGCCTTGACGATGCGGGTCATCTGTGACCAGGTCTGAATCGGCTCTCCTTGAATCTCGATGATGCGGTCCCCTTCCTTGAGTCCGGCTTGGGCGGCCGGCATGTCCGGCATGACGGCTGTCACGACGGGAGCCGCTTCTTCGATGCCGATGATGTACAGGGGGTGCTCGACGTCCTCCGGGTCGTAGAGTTCGGGTGTGACAAGGAACGTTTTCAGGGTATCGCCCCGGCGCACTTCGACGGCGAGCGAACGTCCGCCGCTTTCAGCGACCGCGGCATAGATTTCATTTTTCGTGGTGATATCGCGTTCGTCGATTCTCGTGATCCGGTCTCCGGCTTGCAGCCCGGCTTGGCCGGCCGGTGAGTCCGCCCTGACGGCGTCGATCGTAGGGGAAAGTTCGGCAAACGTCGGGATGGGCAGGGGAGCGCCCACGGCCAGCCAGGCTGAAAAAATCAGGTAGCTCAGGAAAAAATTGAACCCCGGTCCGGCCGCGACGATGAGGGTCCGTTTCCATAAGGGTTTGTGGGAAAACGAGAGCTCCCGTTCATTCGGCGGCACGGGCTCACCAGTCTCTTCCCCGAACATCTTGACGTATCCGCCGAGGGGAATGGCCGAAATGAGATATTCCGTGTCTCCGATTTGACGACTCAGGAGTTTGGGCCCGAAGCCCAAGGAAAATTTCAACACTTTGACCCCGGCCCACCGGGCCACGATAAAGTGTCCGAACTCGTGAAAGGTCACGAGGACACCCAGCACCACCAAAAACCACCAGATCTTTTGAACGATCACGTAGATGATATCGGGAGACATCAGGTCACTCGTCGCCGGTGAATGTTCACGTCAGGATTCATTGCGGATGAACTCTGCGGCTCTATCCCTGGCCCACCGGTCCGCCTCCAGGGCGTCCTCCAATGACGTGAGCGGTTGCACGTCGGCGCATTGTACGGTTCGCTCGATGACGTTGGCAATGCGTCCGAAGGGGAGCCCGTGATGCAGGAACGCCTCGACGGCGATCTCGTTCGCGGCATTGAGAATCGCCGGGCAGGTACCCCCGTGCTCCAATGCTTCATAGGCCAGCCGCAGACAGGGAAATCGCACGGGATCCGGCTCATAGAACGTCAATTTGCCGTATTTCCATAAATCCAGCGCGGGCGGGTCCAGGGGCACGCGTCGAGGATAATTCATGGCGTAGCTGATCGGGGTTCGCATATCGGGTAAGCCCAATTGCGCGATCACCGACCCATCGCGATATTCTACCAGGGAATGGATGATACTTTCCCGGTGCACCACCACGTCCAGTTGAGCGGGCGGACAATCGAACAGCCACCGGGCTTCGATAACTTCCAGCCCTTTATTCATCAGGGTCGCCGAATCCACGGTGATCTTCGCGCCCATGTCCCAATTCGGATGTTTGAGCGCCTGTTCCGGCGTGACGGTTTCCATGTATTCCTTGGTGCAATCCCAGAATGGGCCGCCGGAGGCCGTCAGGATGATGCGACGGACGTCTTCTCGTCGATGGCCGGCGAGCGATTGAAAGATCGCACTGTGCTCACTGTCCACGGGAAACACGGGGACGCCCTGGCTGTGCGCCTCGGCCTGCATCAGTTGTCCGGCCATGACCATGGGTTCCTTGTTGGCCAGGGCCACCCGGCGACCCGCTTGAATCGCGGCCATGGTCGGGACTAGGCCGGCTCCGCCCACGATGGCCGAGATCACCAGATCACTTTCCGGTAGGGCTGCCACTTCCGTGACGCCGCCGGGTCCGTCGAGGACCTGAACCCCGGGATCGTTCAGGCTGGCACGGAGTCGCCGGGCTGCGGCAGGGTCGGCCAACGCGACGTATTTCGGACGAAACGAACGGACCTGTTTTTCCAATTTTTCATCGCTGTGCCGGGCTGCGAGCCCCAAAATCGAAAATTGATCGGGGAATTTTGCGACGATGTCGAGGGTGCTGTCGCCGATCGAGCCCGTTGAGCCGAGGAGAACGATTTGTTTCATCGGAAGGAATTCCTATCTTTCCTCCTGTTATCCCCGACATCTTTAATCGGGGATTCAGTGTCTTTATTCTTTCCTCGCCCGTGAAGACAAAGACGCTGGATTCCTGCTTCCGCAGGAATGACGGATTCGGGGCTGTGCTTGGCTACGTTCATGCTAAAAGGATTCCGGTTAAGAAGAGTCTAATGCACGAACTTCATATAATAATAGAAAACCGGCGCGTTGAGAAGCAGGCTATCCACGCGGTCCAACATGCCTCCGTGCCCGGGAATCAGGGCGCCGGAATCCTTGACGCCGGCGTATCGTTTCAGGGCCGATTCGGAGAGATCGCCCAAAAGGCCCGTCACGGTGAGCAGCACCCCCAGGATCAGACTCTCGATCAGCGTCACGGACGGGAGGAACCAGACGTGCCCGAGCCCAGCAAAGAGTGGAGCGATAATCATGCCTCCTGCAAACCCTTCCACGGTTTTCTTGGGGCTTAATTGGGGCGCCAGGGGCCGTGACCCCCGTCTTCTCCCCACGTAGTACGCGCCGGTGTCACCTGCCCACGTCACCAACATCAAAAAGAAAATCAACATCGTCCCGTCGTGTTGTTTCTTCAGCCACAGCACGTGCCCGAGGGTATACCCGACGTAGAGAATCCCGAACAGCATGACGAACGTGGCCAGATGGCGGGATTCCGCAGGGGCGAAGCCGACCTGGTAACAGAGGAGACCCACGAGGATCATCGAGAGCACCAGGGCAAAATCGAACGTGGCCGGCCATTGCATGGCAAGCAGGAGCAGCAACGCTCCCGGCAAACCGACAAGTGCGTGTCGGGGCAGGTGGTGCTTCTCGAAGAAGAGTCCCAGGAATTCCCATTGCGCGACGAGAACAATGACGGTGATGAACACAAAGAACGCTGCCGGAGGAAGATGCCGGTTGAGAACGTACAACAGCGGAATCAACACCAGGGCGGAAATGACGCGCTTGCGATTAAACCGTGGCGTAGAAGGGCGGGTATCCGGGCTCACAGCCTGTTTTGAGGAGAGACGGCCTGCGGAAGGCGGCCGAAACGACGATCCCGTTTCTGGTAATCAAGCAGTGCCAGCAACACGTCGCGTCGCCGGAAATCCGGCCACAGGGTCTTGGTGAAATAGAGTTCCGTATACGCGATTTGCCAGAGCAGGAAATTACTGATTCTCGCTTCCCCGCTCGTGCGGATCAGGATGTCCGGGTCCGGAAGACCGGCAGTGGACAGGTACTGCTCGAATTGGGTTTCATGAACGCACCCCGCCGGGACTTTGCCGCATCGCACGTCTTCGATCAGGCGATTCGTGGCGTCGATAATTTCAGAGCGTCCGCCATAACTCAGCGCGACTGCCACGGTGTGGTCGGTGAAATGCCCGGTCTCCTGGGCTACGGCATGCACCAGGTCTTGCGTGGAATCCGGAAGCTCGTTCAGTAAGCCGATAGGGAAAAACCGGGTTTTTCTTGCCTGGAACGTCTGCCGTTCCTGGTGCAGAAATTCTTCGAGCAGCGTCATGAGCAAGTCGATTTCGGCCTGGGGGCGATGCCAGTTCTCCTGAGAGAACGCGTAGATCGTGACGATCGGAATCCTCAACAGGTAAAAGGCATTGAGGACGTCCCGGACGGCAATCAACCCTTCCCGGTGTCCGGCGATGCGGGGCAGGCCGCGCTGTGAAGCCCAGCGACCGTTCCCGTCCATGATCACGGCCACGTGACGGGGCAATGCGTCCTGGTCAAGTTGGGAGAGGAGGTCATCCTCCGTGAGTTCCGCAAAGGACTGTGGCGAATGAAGCGGCATCGGCATTGGTGTCAGGGTTGACGCGGGATGAGGCATTGCACTCGAAAAACAGCGTAAAAACAGTCTAATCGTGATGCCCGGCCTTGTCAAACGTTTCTCTCTTGCGCAAATTTTGATGGTCGTGCTAAGTGTAGAGATCATGTCTGAACAGGTTGTGCCCTTCGAACATTTTGCCTTGGAGGAACGTGAGGTCGAGCAGGCCTTGGCCCGGGTACACGTCCGTGCCGTGGATTACGCGGACATTTATTTTGAATCGACGATTTCCGAATCCGTGTCCATGGAGGAAGGCATCGTCAAGCGGGCCGTCAAAAGCATTGCTCAAGGCGCAGGGGTCCGGGCCACTGCCGGAGAAAAAACCGGGTTTGCCTATTCCGATGACTTGTCGCCACGGGACCTGGAAATTGCCGCGGACACCGCCCGGTATATCGCCGATTCGCCGCAAGGCGACGTCCCGGTCCCCGTCACGCACCGGCCCGTCGGAACGCACAATCTCTATCCGCTTGAACAGCCCCTGACCGACGTGGCCACGCAGGAGCGCGTGGACCTGCTCAACCTGATCGATCAGGAAGCGCGTCGCTATGATCCCCGGATCACAAAGGTCATGGCGTCCATCAATACCAATCACAAGGTGATGCTGGTGGCGACGACCGAAGGTTTGCGCGCCGGCGACGTGCAGCCGTTATCCCGGCTTCAAGTGACGTGTATTGCCGAAGAAGGCTCCAATCGACAAGTCGGCACGTTTGGCGGTGGCGGACGCATGGCCTTTTCCTATTACCATGAACAGGACCGGGCGCTGGCGTATGCGCGGGAAGCCGCCAGGCAGGCTATCCTGAACCTCGATGCCGTGGACGCGCCTGCAGGCATTCTGCCCGTGGTCCTGGGGAGCGGCTGGCCCGGCATTCTCTTGCACGAGGCCGTTGGACACGGCTTGGAGGCGGATTTCAATCGCAAGAAAACGTCGGCGTTCAGCAATTTGATCGGCCAGCGCGTCGCGTCCGACGTGTGTACGATCGTGGACGACGGCACGTTGCCCGCAAGGCGGGGGTCGCTCAATATCGACGATGAAGGGACGCCCACGACCAGGACCGTCCTGATCGAAGACGGCATCCTGCGCGGATACATCACGGACCGTCTGAACGCCAGGCTCATGGGTATTCCCTTGACCGGCAACGGCCGGCGCGAGGATTTTCGAAGTCTGGTGCTGCCCAGGATGACCAATACCTTCATGTTGGCCGGGACGTCCGAGCCCGAAGATATTCTGCGCTCCGTCAAAAAAGGCCTGTATGCCGTGTCGTTCGGCGGCGGACAGGTGGATATTACGAACGGCAAGTTTGTGTTTTCGGCGAGTGAAGCCTACCTGATCGAGGATGGCCAAGTGACGAAGCCGGTCAAAGGGGCGACCCTGATCGGGAGCGGGCCCGACGTGCTCAAGCAGGTATCCATGGTCGGCCATGATTTGCAATTGGATTCGGGTATCGGAACCTGCGGAAAAGAAGGCCAATCCGTACCGGTCGGCGTCGGGTTGCCCACGATTCGAATCGATGAGATTACGGTGGGGGGAACGTCGGCGTAGCGTAGTCGGATCAGCGTAGCGTAATCCGACCTGCAACTAAGGCTGACCCCCTCAATCCCCCTTGTCAGGGGGAGATGAGTACTGCCGTCCCCCTGACAAGGGGGATTGAGGGGGTTGTCTTACATCATGCATGAATCCCCGGAAGTCCTGAAGACGCTTGCCGCCGAGTTGATCGGCCGGGTCAAGGCCCACGGTGTGACGGAAGCCGACGTCATGGTAGCGGAGGGGGATTCCCTCTCGGTTCAGGTTCGGTTGGCGGCCGTGGACCGGCTGAGCAAGGCGCGGGAGAAGAGTCTGGGCATTCGAGTGTTTTTCGGGAAACGTTCCGCCAGCGCGTCCACCTCGGATTTTTCCGAAGCCTCGCTCAAGCAGTTGGTGGCCGATACCTGCGCTCTCGCGAAGGCCGTGGCCGAGGATGAAACGTCGGGATTGCCTGAACAGGCTGCGATGGCGACCGGCGTGCCCGACCTGGACCTGTATGATCCCACCACCATGCCCGTGGAAGAGGCCATTGACGTGGCGCAACGAGCCGAACGGGCCGCCCTGGACGTTGATCCTCGTATGACCAATTCGGAGGGGGCGGAGTGTGATTCGTCCTCCGGTGCGGTGGTGCTGGCGAACACGCACGGGTTTCTGGGATACCACCGGAGTTCCCGGTTTTCCCTGTCCGTAGCGCCCGTGGTCGAAGGCTCTGATGATCAGGGCATGCAGCGGGACTATTGGTATACGGTTTCGCGGAAACGGCATGAATTGGAGGATCCTGAGTCGGTCGGACGGACCGCGGCGGAGCGGACGCTCCGGCGCTTGGGGGCTCGAAAGGTGGGGACCCAACGGGTTCCCGTGATTTTCGACCCGGAAACGGCGTGCAGTATGTTGGGGCATCTCGCGAGTGCGGTCTCCGGGTATTCCCTGTATAAAGGCGCGTCGTTTTTGTTGGGGCAGTTGGGAAAGCCCATTGCCCTGCAACACGTGAACGTCGAAGACAACGGGTGTCTGCCCGGCAAGCTCGGATCACGTCCGTTCGACGGGGAGGGGTTGCCTACCCGTAAGACGATGATCCTGGAACACGGCGTGCTGTCCAACTATTTGTTGGATACATATTCCGGGAGAAAGCTGGGCATGGCCTCCACCGGCAACGCGTCCAGAAGCATCGGCGACAATCCCACCGTGTCTCCGTCGAATTTGTTTTTTCATCCCGGCGAGACGTCGCCCGGCGAGATCATTCAGTCCGTCACTCAAGGGTTGTACGTCACCGAGTTGATCGGGTTCGGCGTGAACATGGTCACGGGAGATTATTCTCGCGGGGCCTCCGGTTTTTGGATTGAAAACGGCGAATTGGCCTATCCGGTAGAGGAAGTGACGATCGCCGGCAATTTGAAACAGATGTTTCAGGATATCGAGTCGATCGGGAATGATTTGGTCTTTCGAGGGAAACTGGCGAGTCCCACCATTCGCATCCGCGAGATGATGGTGGGCGGGCATTGAGCGGGCATTGAATGTGATTGTAAGCCGAAGGAGTCAGTATGCCACTTGACGTTGAAGATGGAGCAAGGGCCCTCCAGTTGGTCACCTCACGCTACGACCAGCGGGAATGGCGGAAAAAGATCGAGAAAATCCTGAGCCTGCCGCCCAGCGGGTTTGAAGATGCCGCGCAACGGAATATCTTTGTCTATTTCAAGCATCAACTCCAAGCGTATAAATCCCGGCGCGCTGATCCGCCGTCCTGGATCGTCGGCGGGTACGCGACCAAGGAAGTGGTTGATCGCGCCCGGCATCGTCCCACGGACATCAATCCTGACATGACCGAAGCCGACGTGTCGTTCCTGGGAGTCGATCCCGGTGCGGACGTCGATGAAGTCTGGTGGGAAGAGATGCTGGTGAAGTGGTTCGAAACGCCGGAAGAAGAATTCGAAGAATCCGAGGAAGAATCCGAGGAACCTGAGGCTACTCCCTCGTCCCTTGAGGGAGAGGGCCGGGGTGAGGGGTGACGGCCCACGCAGGTCAAAACCCTCAAAACAGATCCATTTGCTCGGGTTTGTCATTGACCTGAGTTTCAGGCTCCCGTGGCGGAGCCGCCATCTCATCCAGGAGCCGTTTCAATTTTTGAAAGTCTTCTTGAAGCAACGGCCGGAGACGGTCGTTGTGCAGGGTCGCGGCGGGGTGGAACAGCGGAAACAGTCGAAACTCCTTGAGTTGAAACGGTTGTCCGTGGACCTTGGTAATCCCGACTTTTCTTTCCAGCAGCGTTTGGGTGGCGAAGTTGCCCATGGAACAAACCAGGTGCGGTTTGATCAATTGTATTTGTTGAAACAGGAAGGGCTTGCACGTCTCGACTTCGTCGGGTTCGGGGTCGCGGTTCTGGGGCGGGCGGCATTTGATGACGTTGGCAATATAAATCTGTGACCGGGAAAGCCCGACGGATTCCAGTAATTCCGTGAGCAGTTTTCCCGCCGCGCCCACAAACGGGACTCCCTGTTTATCTTCGTGGAACCCCGGCGCTTCCCCGACGAACATGATCGAAGCATTCGGATTTCCGCTTCCGAACACGACCTGAGTCCGTCCTGAAGCCAGACGACATTCCTGACAGTTCCGCAGGGATTCACAGAGATCAGCAAGTGACATGGGTCTCTCTCATTCACGTTCTCCGGGATACGTGGTTTTGGAATGACCGGCGCGCCCATGTGGTCAGGGCCAGGGTTGCGCGACGGAAGGGTGGAACGCGAATCCGGGAAGCAAACACGGCAAACCGCGTGCTTTCGATACGGGTCAGTAAGTTGAAATAAATGTCGCGCATGATTTCCGCGACGAGCAAGGATTGACGATCGGTCGAGGATAGGGCGTCATGGACGGTTTGGGCTTTTCGATAGTAGTCGTGAGCCCGGGCGGCCTGAAATTCCATGAGCCGGATGAATTCGGGTGAAGCGGTTTTGCTCAACAGATGTTCCTCGGAACAGCCGAATACGGCCAGGTCTTCCAGCGGCACGTAGATCCGGTCGCGTTCGGCATCGGCTCCCACGTCGCGGATGATGTTGGTCAGTTGAAACGCCATGCCCAGGTTGACGGCATAATCTTGCGCGCGAGGGTCCACGGTCCCGAACACTTTCAAGCAGATCAATCCGACGATCGAGGCCACGCGATAGCAATACGGATAGAGATCGTCAAAAGTCGCGTACCGCCTGATCGTCAGATCCATTTCCATGCCGGCAATCAGTTCGTGAAAATAGTCTTGGGGGATGCCCAGCCTGCGGGCGTGATCCGCCAGACTGATCGTCACCGGATATTGCGGGATGCCTTGATACGCGGCCTCGATTTCCCGGCGCCACTGCGCGAGGAGGTCGCATGGGTCCACTCCGTGAGGGGGATGGTCCACGGCCTCGTCCAACTCGTGACACAGCGTGTACACGGTATACATGGCTTCCCGGCGGGGACGGGGCAGGAAGAGAAAAGAATAGTAAAAGTTGCTCCCGCTGTCTTTCGCCTTTGACGTGCAATAGGAATGCGCTTCCGAGGTGGTGGGCATCTGTGTGGATGCAACTTACGGCATGGATTGAAGGTGTGTGTCCTTAATCCAGCCCGAGTCTCCGGAACGTGTCTGGACGAAGTAGACCCACCGTTTTTTCATGAGGCTCCCGTCGAGCACCGTCAGGATGTCGCCCGTTTTCACGAGAGGCCCCACTTGTTCCCCTTCGGCCGCATTGCGTAACTGAAAGCGAGACTGACGCCCTTCCCGCAACGCGACGATGACTTGTTGTCCTTCGTGAAAGGCCGGAACGGGAGGGATCTTCGGGGCCGGCGGCTGGACTTTCGGTTCGGGTTGGGGAACGGGATCTTCGACGAGCGAATCGAACGCGCCCCGTACCGTGGCTGCCATTTGCATGACGGAAGACCGTAACTCCGGTTCCGTCATCACGTACCAGGCTCCCGCGACCAACAGGATGAGCAGGATGAACTTCAACCATCGGCGAGGAGGTTTCCGTCGAGGATCGTCAAACTCGTCAAACTCGTCCAGGTCGTCGTCGAAATCAAGGTCACGGTCGATGGCCACAATACCCCTTTTCTTACCACTCACCTTCAAGCATGTCAAACTGCGGCAAGCTCGTGAGAGCATGGCATGCCGCATGGAGAACCCTTGGAGAAAGTCCGCGGTTTTTGCCCTTGGAGAAAATGGCTTGCATATCGGATTTTCCGTATGCAGAATACGCCCTGTAACCGGCAACAGACAAAAGACGGCACGTCAAGTTGATGTCATCCTTGTCGGTGTCCAGTCATTCGTTGACACTTTTCGCCTGTTCCTTTCCCTCCTTTGCGTGTCCTGAGTGTAGCGAAGGATCAGGAGGGGTGAGGGGGAGGTAGAGAACGCGGGTTTTGACTTTCGCCCATGTCCAGTTGGTATCGCCCTGATCCCCTGACCCGAGACCTGATTCACCTGATCAATGCCCGCCGGCACGATCACGGTGACTCCGAACTCGCCATCGAAGTCCTGCAGGCGTTGCTCGAACAGGACCGCGAGCATGAGGTCCTCACCGTCCTGGCGGCGTTGGATGAAGAAATGGCCGAGTGGCTGTTCGACCTGTTGGCGGAGGCCGCGTGTTCGGTGTTGATCGAGAGCGATCATGACGACGACCCGGCCTATGCCATTTTGGGCGCAATCGAGTTGCCCCTGCAGGCGAACTTGGCCGCGCCTCTCGGCTTGAAGATTCATCCGGAAAAAACTGCGGAACTGCTCCGTGAGTGTTTGCACGTTGCCCCGGGAACCGTGGTGACGGTCGAACCGCGATTGCTGACCGATACGACGCTTGATTTCCTGACCCTTCAACAACTTCACGAACATTTGTCCTGTATGGCCGGTTCCCGGCGCCGTCAACCCATTACCGCTCGTCTGCATCAGCCCGTCGAATCAACGGCCTTCTTGGTGTTTGAATTAATCGGGG
This sequence comes from Nitrospirales bacterium, assembly GCA_022824735.1. Classification (GTDB taxonomy): domain Bacteria; phylum Nitrospirota; class Nitrospiria; order Nitrospirales; family UBA8639; genus Bin75. The sequence continues at coordinate 1,345 of JAJDZI010000024.1, read as the reverse complement.
CCAGCGATTCGTCCCTCCCGGAAAGTATTCCCGACAAGGAACGGGAAATGCTGCTTCAAGGTCTGACGGCGCAATGCCCTGAAATTGCCTTGGCGCCGAATATGTTGGAAGTGCCGGTGTATGCCGCGTACGGCATGTTCGACGCGCAGAACGCGGTGAGACTCCATCGACTGGCCGATGAAACGGCGGCGGTCTGGCATGACCTCGATCCTCCGGTCAGGAGCCGGGCCATCGTCCATTTACACACGCAATGCGGGAACGGAGTCTACATGCCCGTCTGGACGGACCTGTTCGACCCCGATTTGCCGGAAGATCACGGTCCGATCTGGACCTCGCCGGACGTCTGGGTCTTCACGGCCGACCTGCCGATCGAATGGCCGGGCGAAATGCTGACAAACCGGCTGTTAGCCGAAGGCTGCACCCGCTTCGAAAACCACATCGTCGAAGCCCCGGAAAATTAGCAGGTGGGTGTCGGATTACGCTGTGCTAATCCGACCTACACGACCTACGTTGGCTCCCCGATGAAAGTTAGAGTAGGTCGGATTAGCGTAGCGTAATCCGACAAGTAGTGGCGCGGAGTAGGTCGATGAGCGCAGCGTAATCCGACAAAAAGGCTGCGCTCAGAACAGGCGTAACCCGACAATCCTCCGTCGCCATTTTGACAAACCGCATTAAAATTGATAAGTTCCGCTCATGCCACGCATTCTCTTCTCTATTTCTGTCAAGGCATGTGACTCACGTCTTCTGAATACGGCTGAAGAAGCCGCTGTTCACCCCCCCCCCCTACATCTCGCAACTCATTGTAATCTAAAGTCTTTCTTGCCTCGTTCCTGTCGAGTGCTCACTCGAATGGGGATTGGTATTCGGCCATCCCAGGGTCGGCTCCACTCCACTGCCACCCCCTTCGTCTCCATCACTACTTCGCTGTATTTGCCACAACGTCTGCCGGCCTGCAGCCGGAACAAGTGGCAGCCGTGTGCTCACCCGGCGGACAGACGGGTGGCAGAACGAATCACTCCGCATATTGAAAGGATACCATTATGAAAGGCATGAGAACGTTCAGCGCCGTCACCCGATTTTCGTTCGCCCGGTCCCTGGTCCTGGGCGTCGGCCTGCTCCTGCTAGGCGCCGGCCCGGCCGGGGCCGTTTCTGCGGATGAGCAGAGTTTGTTCAATATGGCCGGCGACGACAACAATGGGCACAGTTACGTTCGGACCCTGTTGGCAAAAGGAGTCAGCCCGAACGTGCCGGTGGAGTTCTCTTCCCCGCGCCGGGCCGCCATCCACGTGGCCGCGGAGAAAGGGGCGGTCAACAACCTGGCGGCCATGCTCAAGGCGAGCGGGAA
>JAJDZI010000001.1 GCA_022824735.1 Nitrospirales bacterium | reverse complement strand
TTTTTTACATTTCTTCAAAAATTTTATTTTTGTAAAATTTGCGATGAACTGTACAATATGTACATTTTGTAATATTTATTACGTTTTGTACAATTTGTAAACTTTGTTACATATCGTCATATTTTAAAGTCGTTGTCGGGTTACGCCTTCGGCTAACCCGACCTACCTTGACTGCAAAGACACTGGATTCCTCCTCGACATCCTTAATCGAGGATCCAGTCCATATGGTCGGGAATGACAGTTCGGTGTGTTGTTGGCTATTGTGGTATCAACGACTACTGTCGCTGGGACAGGGCTGTTCAGGTTTACGGCTTAGGCGGCAGGATGAAATCGGTTTCGAATACTTTGTACGGGGCCGCCGCCAAGCCGACGTGCGCATATACCCCCTGGGCCACGGCGTTGTCCTGTTCTACGTATAAGCGGATGCCGGCCACGTTGCCTTGGCGTTTGCCTTCCCGTAACACGTAGTCGTACAACTGTTTGAACACGCCTTGCCGTCTCCAGTCCTTATGGACGTACACGCTCTGTAGCCACCAGAAAACCGCGTTCCGCCAATCGCTCCATTCGAAGGTGATCAGCACCTGCCCGATCGTCTGCCCGGAGGGCCGGTGCTCCATCACGACGTAAAACCCCTTGGAAGCATCAGCCAGCACCGATTCCACACCGGATTGGAGGAGGGATCGCTCCAATTGCCTCCCTTCGGTTTCCGATGCGAGCGCCACGTTATACGTGACTAATGACTCAAGATCGCGAGGTTCGGCCAACCGGATATGGAAGTCTGACTGGTTCATGGTCTTGGGGTCCAGTGTTAGCCGGAATCCGGGAACTTGACGGCCTACCCTACTGCCTCAGTCTCTACTACCTCAATCTCTACCTCCCCTTCACCCCTCCTTACAAAGGAGGGGAAAAGAAGAAGCCGTTCTACCCTTAAGTCGAAAAGGTAGAGACTTTTTCCGTGACAGGCCTAAGGAACGATCAGGTGTGAGGGGCAGCGGCCAGCCAGCCTTGGGGTGGTCGATAGAGCCCCGCGGAGAATTCCAATTTCATGGCCTCTTCGGGACGCAGATTGACGAGGTGGATCCTGGATACGCCCACGAACGCCAGGTAGCCCGTAAAGGGGTGAATGGCCGTCGGCACAAACACCATGGCGAGTGAATCGTCTTTGGCAACCTGGAGCATCTCAGGCGCGGTGCCCATCAGAAATCCGATCGCCCACAGGCCCGTACGGGGAAACGGAAAGACAACCACGGTACTTTGGCCGAACCGTTCCCGGAATTGAAACACGTCGGTCATCCCCTTGAGGGTGTAATAGATGCTCCTGACCAATGGGATCCGCTCGAACAGATCCTCCATTCGTTTGACGAAGCGTTGCCCCACGAGACGGGTTCCCAACATCCCCGACCCCAGGATCAACAGGAATAACAGCGCGATTCCCGCTCCCGGCATTTCAACCGTCATCACGGGACCCAGCAGGTCCTCCCACAGTCCATCCAATGTCACGAACAACGTGGAGAGAATAAGGAACGTTCCCCAGGCCGGAACGACGACAAAGAGTCCCGCGACAAAATAGCGTTTGAGTTGCTGCAATCGACTGCGCGTATCCATCGTCATTGTCGCCAACTGATAAAGCGTTGAGCCGCCGTGTCTGAGCGAGTGCCCGTTGCCGGCGGGCGTCGTTTCTCGCCCCCCACCGGTTCGGCTGCGGGCTACGCCCTTGCCTCTCCGACTCCCCCTCAAGGGGGGAGTGATGTTGCAATCCATCGACCTATTCACTAGTGTATGAAAGATGGTCGTGGAAAACAACTATCCAAACGGGAAGGGAACTCATGAGTCCTGACAGCGAGTCAGCTCAGGCGATGCCGTTGGACGAGGCGCTTCTGGAGATCTTGTGTTGCCCGGAAACCAAGCAGGCGGTGACGCTTCTGGATGCCGCCTCTCTCCGCGTCCTGAACCAAAAAATTGCGAATGGGGAAGTGCAGAATACGGGTGGGAACCCGGTCACGGAACCACTCGACGGCGGGCTGATCCGTCGCGACGAAAAGGTGACCTATCCGATCAGGGAAATGATTCCGATCATGCTCGTTGAGGAAGGAATCCCCACAGCCGGCATCTTGTGATGCCCGACCGGCTAAATGTGTTCCTGCGAATCGGCAGTTCGCTCTCCTCTCCACAACCACCACACCGAGCGCAACAACTGAACGCACACGTAGACCGAAAGCGCGAATAACAAGCCATACAGCCACAAACTGCCGGCCGGCCATTGGTCCGGAGCGTGCAGCAAAAGGCCGAGAGCAATATGTCCGCCCAAGCCGAGGCAAACGGCGAAAATAATCCACTCTCGTATCCAGCGTGACTTGAATCGGTCGGCGGCGAACATGAAGGCCGTCAGACGGGGCTTTTGGCCGATTCGATTTCCGTGGCCGTGATCAAGCTCGTGAGGTAATCGGTCACGAAGATGAGCGCTTCTTCACGGCCGTCAGCCCTTCGGCCCTTTTCACGACGCTGGACGGACAATTCGTGGTCAAGATCGGATTTGACGTCACCCAGCAGTTTGTGAAGTGAGGGCGTGGTCAGATTCTGGTCCACGTCTTCAAACTCCTGACACCGGTCCAGGACCCAATTGAGCCCTTCCACTCGCCCCAAATACCGGTCATGGTCAGCCGAATCGATCCGGGCCATGGTCGTGGAAAACGCCTGTGCTTCATAAATCAGGTTGTAAAAGCTTGAAATCGCTCTGTGCAAAGTTGAGTTCATTGTTCCTCCTACGTTCTTCCTAACACAGGGGTCTCCGGGGTCAGGTAAACAATAACGGATGAAATTCCGCCATAAAACCGTAATACAGCGGAGCAAATTCCTTCAAACTGTGGGGACTCGTTTCCTTCAAGCGCTTAAAAAAGAATATCTGTTGACGGGCGTCAATTTGTTCGAGAATGGCCGAAAGCTGGGGGATGGAAATGGATTTCGAGGGAATGCTCAAGACGTAATGGACTAACCGTTCAACAAATTGCTGGGTGACGTATTCCGTCTTGAGATAGTCGTCAGGCACGTTCCCGGTTTCCAGAAGTTCCCAAAAGGGAATGGCCTGAGCTGAAACAGGAACGGGATTGGGAGGACCAAGACTCATGCTGTCGGGACCGCATCTTTCATGAAATTGTCTGATGATCGCGAAACGATCTCTTCAGGATACACCATTTGGAACAGGAATCTAAGAATTTTTTTTGATGACTTTTCCATACGCGGATGTTCAAAAAAAAAGCCGGAGGTCCGAAAACCTCCGGCTTTTTTTGTACCCTACCAGGCTCTTACAGCCAGGTAGCGCGTTCGGCTGGCCGAATGTAAATCGGCTCTTCGACTTGCTGCCGCACGGCTTCCTTCCCGGACTTGTTGAACCCTAACACGGTGTCGTTGTACATCTCGAACTTCCGACCGTGAATTTGGGTTTCGAACACTTTCGGTCCAGGAATGATGTCGTACCGGAAGACGATCTGCTGGCTCGCTCTCCAGAGCTGGAGGACGGCTAACAGTTCCCGGCTCGGCACCAAGTACTTCTCGATCGCATTGTCCACGCCCGGCCCGAACATTTGCCGGATGTAGCCACGGGGCGCTTGCCGCGGGGGAATGTAAAACCCGTTCGGCTCGGTGCCCCACTGCGGGTACAGCGGCAACGCCACCTGTTCCACACGGATGGTGTAGTACAGGGGGTTCCACCGATCTTCCGCCCACAGCCCGTCATCACCAATCTTGACGAGGTTCTGCAAGCGAATCTTACCCACGCAGGCCGCCATACACCGGGTTTCCATCGGCTCGCCACCGGTCAGAGGATCTTTCCCCTCGACCCGCGGATAGCAAGCGATGCACTTCTCGGTGACCCGAGTCGTACCCCGATACATTGGCTTTTTGAATGGACATTGCTCCACGCACTTCTTGTACCCACGGCACCGGTTCTGGTCGATCAGCACGATCCCGTCTTCCGGCCTCTTGTAGATGGCCTTCCGCGGGCACGCAGCCAAACAACCCGGGTAGGTGCAATGGTTACAAATGCGTTGAAGATAGAAGAAGTAGGTTTCATGCTCCGGCAAGCTGCTGCCGGTCATTTTCCATGGTTCTTCCTTGGTAAACCCGGTCTTATCAATGCCTTCCACAATGGCGCGCATTGACGTGGCCGTGTCTTCATAAATATTGACAAAACGCCATTCCTGGTCCGTCGGAATGTACCCGATCGCGGCCTGGCCGACTTTGGCCCCGGCATCGAAAATGGTCATTCCTTCGAACACCCCATACGGCGCATGGTGTTTGCGGCCGACCCGCACGTTCCACACCTGCCCGCCTGGGTTCACTTGCTCAATCAACTGCGTGATTTTCACGTCATAGAACTGTGGATATCCGCCGTACGGCTTCGTTTCCACGTTGTTCCACCACATGTACTCCTGGCCCTTCGAGAACAACCAGGTGGATTTATCCGCCATGGAACAGGTCTGACAGGCCAAGCAGCGATTGATGTTGAACACAAAGGCGAATTGCCACTTTGGATGCCGTTCCTCGTAGGGATACAGCATCTTCCGCCCTAATTGCCAATTATAGACTTCTGGCATGGTTTCCTCCGTTTCTTTGAACCATAGTTAGTTCAATTGCTAAAAATCCACATTTGATCCTGATGTTACACCTTGATCTTAATGTGGTCGCCTTTGAGCCACTTGATCATGAACTCATTTTCCTGCCCAGGCGTAAACCCGGTCCGGACTGGCTCCCATGGACCCCTGCCGCCGATACCACCGTCCTCTGCTTTGGTGATCCGCATCAGACATTCTTTCGGAGTGGTGTTGACCGCGTGGTTGTCCACTTGATAACCGAATTTGAACTTCCAGCCCACTGCATGTTTGCCCGGCAGTGAGTCGGTTTGGTGCATCGGCATCAACCAGTCACGGGTGAAGGACTGTTGCGCCCCATACCGGAAGTTGGATTGATAACCCGTATCCATTGCGATGGCCCGTCCATCCGGCCGGGTTTCGTGACCCTTCACGGATTTCGCGGTTGCCACGTACGGAGCGTGTTTCGCCATCGTCACGTGGTACGGGAACGCCGGGTTGTACTTACAACGAATCATCAACCGAGCCACTTTGTAGTACGGGTCACTCGGCTTCCATCCGCGGTACGGCCGATCAACCGGATTACCGTCAACATAGACATAGTCACCGTCGTTGATGCCCCGGTCTTTCGCCGATTGTGGGTTCATGTGAAGTTGATGCTCACCCACGCCCGGTGTCCGTTTATCCATCCGATACGCGTCACCGAAGTTCGATTCGTACATCTGCACCCAGTCGTTCACTGACCATTGGCTGTGTACACGATGCCGCGTCTTCGGCGTCACGCAGTAGAATTGATACCCCTTCTCCCACAGCGGGTTGGAGTACCGTTTGATTTCCTGCCACGGCAACGCAATGTTCCGCACCGTCTTGTCGTCATGGTGCTGCGCCGTGATAGGAATACCGTAGTCATCCGGCCGTACGTACGGGTTCGTCGTCATAATCGCGTTCGGCAGGTATGGAGTGGCTTCCGTCCCTTCCCGGTGCGAAATGAAGTTTTCACCGTACTCAATGGCTTCCGGCTCGGTCCGGTAGTTTTCATACCGTCCGGTCCGCGTCCATTGCGGCTTCGATTCGTTCGTCTCTTCCCAGAACGGTTGCCGTGGATACGTCCGGCACAGCACCATCCAGCCCTTTTCGGACTTGAGCATGGTGTCAACGCTGTACCCGTACCCCGTACAACTGGCGTCCAACAACCGTTGCACGTACACGTCCACGCGGTTGTCATAGACGAACTTGAAGTAATCCCGGAACCGCCCATCGCCCGTCATGTTGGTCAATTTGGCGGCTACGCCGGCGGTCGTATCCAGGTCGTTTCTGGTGTCATACAAGGGACGGATGCCCCCCTTCCACACCTGGAACCACGGATTCGACACCGTCGCCGTATGTTCGGGATACGTGAACTCCATCCACGTATTCACACCCATGGCCACGTCCGCGTGGTTCACGTCCGAGGTCATCTCGATATCCTGGGTGACGATACATTCGATGTGCGGGTCCACGTTCTTGACCATGTCATAGTGGTGTTTGGCGTTGTTCAACACGTTGACGTTCGCCACCCACCGGAACTTGGTCGGGGTCGGCATGTGCGTTTTTCCGGTAAACACCCGGCGCCCATACTTCGGCGTGTTCACGATCAACGCCGTGTCCCCATGGTTCCAGTAGGCCACCTCTTCACCATAGTAGTAGCCACGCACGTGCACTTCTTTACCATGTGCGTTCGGATCCGTCGTGATCTTGAACGGATTCTCCGCGGTGTGCGTGCCCAAACCACCGCCGGACCACGGGGTGCTGTTCCAGATCCCCGCTTTGTAGTTCCCGGCCCAGGTATGTTGCCCGGTCCCGAACTTCCCGACGTTCCCGGCGATGATCAACACCATCGCCGCGCCACGCGCAATGATGGTTTGGTGGAAGTAGTGGTTCGTTCCTTCCCCGTTGTGAATCGTTGCCGGTTTAATGGTTCCTGAATCTCTGGCCCAGCGGACGATCAGGTCCTTCGGCGCCCGGTTGATCTGGTGGACCGTATCCAGGTCGTAGTCCTGCAAGTGGACTTGATACAACTGGAAGATCGGTGCCACGTCGACTTCCCGGCCGTTCAGCAATTTCACCCGGAAGGTCCCGTTCAACGCCGCTTCGATACCGCTGTTCCGATAGTGCCAGCCCACCAATTCACGGTGAATCGGCACGGCCTGGTTCTTATTGACGTCCCACACCATGAAACCGCCGAGGCGGGCAATTTTCGCCGGATTCAGGGTTTGCACTTTCCCCGAATAGGTCTTGGAGAAGTCCGGCAATTTATAGCCCTTGATGACGTCGCGCGGATCCAGGTATTGCAGGGTATCCGTACGAACCAGAATCGGCATGTCCGTGTAGGCTGCGCAGAAATCATGGTCATGCATGTTCTCGTCGAACATGATCTTACAGGCACCCAGGAACAACGCCGCGTCCGTTTCCGGCCGAACCGGAATCCAGTAGTCGGCACGATACGCCGTCGGGTTGTACTCCGGCGTGATCACGACCACCCGCGCGCCGCGCTCGATGCTTTCGAGTTTCCAGTGCGCTTCCGGCATTTTGTTTTCGACGAAGTTCTTGCCCCAGCTTGTGTTCAACTTCGCGAACCGCATGTCGCTCATGTCGATGTCAGAGGTTTGCACCCCGGACCAGAACGGATGCGCTGGGTTTTGGTCACCGTGCCAGGTGTAGTTCGACCAGTACCGGCCGCCTTGCGCCTGGGCAGGTTTCACTTTCCGAATGTAGTGGTCGAGCAATGCGCCGCAGCCACCGTTCATCCGGGTGACGGCCATCTTGCCGATCACACCAAGAATGGGCATCCCCGCGCGGAACTTCATGGTCCGCACGCCGGAACCCTTGGTCATTTCGATCATTTCCGGCGGATAGCCTTGTTCCCGAAGACGACGGGCACCGGCTTCGCCGCTGTACCGCTCCGCGATAATGACCATGGCTTTGGCCAGGTACGTAAAGGCCGTATCCCAGCTTACCCGCAACATGTCATCCAGGTACCGCGAAGTGAATTTGTATTTATTCATGACGTCCGGGGTGAATTCCGGGCTACCGGCATCCATCCAGGCTTTCCAACCACGGCGCATCAAGGGGCCTTTCAACCGATAGGGCCCATACACCCGACGATGCATCGTGTAGCCCTTCAAGCACATCCGCGGGTTGTGAGCAAAGGTTCCGCGATTGCCGTAGAGGTCTTCGTAGGTTTGGTGGTCGTAGTTTTGCTCGACCCGCATGACCACGCCGTTACGCACGAAGGAACGGATGCGGCAGGCGTGAGTGTCGTTCGGGGAGCAGACCCACGTAAACGACGAATCATAGCGATACTGATCGTGGTACACCCGCTCCCAGGCGCGGTCCGGATACTCGCCCAGCGGGTTGCCCACTTCGACAACCGGTTGCAGCGCGGTCAAGGCCAAGGCTTTATCCGCCAACGCCACTGCCGCCACCGTCCCGGTGGTCACTTTCAAAAACTGACGTCTAGAAAGAAACATTGTGAAACCTCCTCGTGTAAAGGCCGATTGGCCTAACGTGGAATGGATTAATGAAAAAACCCCCTGTTGGGGAAAACGTTTGACTGACCACCCCCTTTCTTGAACCTTGCTTCATCATTCCGTTCATCCTCTGCCTCGACTTCAGGCTGATTGCCATTAATAACACGTGTATTCTAGCAATTTTCGGGCCATTTTGAATTATACCATGTAGAAATTATAACTATCTGAAAATAAACAGAAATATGTTTTATACATAATGATTGGTCTTCCCTAACGTTTCCATTCGGTAGCACGAATGGCCTACGAACCTACCCCTGATGGCCAAATTTTTCGACACCATGGTACCGAGCAATCACGCTATCTTCAAAATTCAATAATATATCAATAAAAACAATGTCTTATGATTTCTTTCAATAAAATGCCTGTCACATGTTGATCCTCAGACGTGTAGTTTTCGTAACTCGATGGCCCATTCATCCTACATGGCTTGACAGAAAACCAAAATAATTTGACATAAAGTTAAATAATGTCAATTTCCTGTGCTATTCATGACATTATTTACGTTTATTGGCACAAAGATCACGGGAAATACGGAAGAAATACAGAAAACGGCACCCGTTTGGAGATATGTGGTAGAACTCGGACATTTCCTTCTATTGCTACCTATCGGTAACTGATTCGTGGAAAAATTCCATCATTCCTGAGCCTTGGCCGTCAAGGGGAGATGGGTCCAGGATTCACCGCCGTCCTGACTGCGGAAAAGACCGCTGCCGTTCGTACCCGCATACAGGATTCGTGAATCCTGTGGATCCATGGCAATCGCTCGAATATTCAGGTTGGCCAACCCCTCGTTCGTGGCGTTCCACGTCTGCCCGCTGTCCCGGCTTTGAAAGATGCCCGCGCTGGTCCCCATGTAGAGGTGTTGCCCGTTTCCCGGTTCCAATACCAGACTGCTCACGTAGAGTTCGCCGAGTTCGGTCGCGAGTCTCGACCATGCCTCTCCTTTATTGAGCGTCTTGAACACGCCTTGAGTCGTTCCCGCGTAGACGACGTCCGGGTCGGCAGGATCGATCAACAAACGATTGACGCCCAGGGCCATGGACGCCATTTTGGCATCGTCGGGCACAAGCCCGTTATTGGTCTTTGTCCAGTGGTCAGTGCCGTCAAAGCTCCGATAGACTCCGCCACTCGTCCCCGCGTAGAGGATATTGGGACTGACCGGATCGACGGCCAACGCCACAATGAAATTGATTTCGTTCATGCCCCGCATGCGTTCGGTCCAGGATTGGCCGGCATCCTTTGTCCGGAACACCCCCACGGTCGTGGCCGCGTACAGGACTTGCGAGTCTCGCGGATCGAACACCAGTTCATTCACGTTGGCCGAGATCGTCCCTTTCTGGATGCCGGCATTGCGCGGGAGCCAACGTCGCCCGCCGTCGGGACTCTTGTACACTCCGTCGGTCAGCGTCCCGGCAAACACGTTCGCCGGGAGTCTCGGATCGACGACCAGGTTCATGACCCGAACGCGGGTCAACCCCTCCGACAACCGCCTCCACGACTGTCCCCCGTCACGGGTTTTATACACGGCTTCTTCCGTCGCCACGTACACCAACTTCGATTTGGCCGGATGAACGGCGACTGCGACCACTCGATCGCTGCGCTGGGTGCATCCCAGCAGCAGACCCGCCACTATCGAAACCACAACGGCATGTCGAATGACGGTCTTCATCGGCTCAGGCGACGTTGGCGTGAATCACGGTCCATTTTCAGCGGGTCCGCGTATCCGGTGAGTTCCACGTATCCGGTCCCGGTGACGGGCGCATTCCGGTACTGCCCGCGTACGTCCACGGCGCCTTCCCAATACGTCACTTGGGTACTGTTTTCGGTCCGCAGTTCCTGATCGGGCAACACCGGCGTGATCGTGACCTCGAGCGGGATGGACGGAACCTCCACAATCCATTGCGCCGGGTACTGCACTCGGCTGTGCGGACTGATCCATCGATCCGTCGTTCGAACCACGAAGTCCGCGCGCGTCAGGTGCCGGCTCGTGCCATCCGCAAGGATCAACGTCCCGCTGGACGCCGGATCATGGGACCCGTCCCGTTTCCGCAAGAGATACAGCATGAATTCGACGTTCGAATCAAATTGCACGCTGAACCAATCCCACCCGACTTGATCCTCGCCCAAGCTGCCGGACCCGAATTCATGATCCATCCAACTGGCGCCGGTCACCTCAAACGGTTCGCCCCGGACACGGACGGTGCCCCGTGTCGCCAGGCGCGTGAGTGAATAGTAATGCGACGCCTGGCCGGGGCCGGCGCCCTTGCGACTGATGCCTTCCCGGCCGTGGATCACGGGTGGTTTGTCCAGGGTGAGCGTCAGGTCCACCCCGAATCCTGCATCGTGGGCCGTGAGACGCAACTGCCGATGCTCCCCGGTCACGGGTTCCAGGTTCCAGCGATCGATCCAAACCTTCATTCGCCCGGGATCGGCGCCGGCTTTCCCAAAGGCCGCGCGACTCAATTTTTCGGAAAAGGAAAAGGCGCCTCCTTCCACGTCGGTCAAGGCCAGGTGCGCGAAATACAAATGTCGCAACGCCCAACGGGAAGGGTGTTCGCGGACGCGCGCGTCATCGATGGCCTTGCGGAAAAATGTGACTTCATAGCCGAACCGTCTCGCCGATTGATCATAAAGATGCCCGGTGAAGTACCACCACTCCAGGCCGTAGGCATCATGGGAACCGTGATCGCGGGGGAACGCATAGACATATCCCGGCCGCGCCGGGATCAGCCCGGATGAGGAGACGGAAACGGCGCCAGCGGAGACTCCGGACGGAGAAGAAAAAATTCCCTCACCCCGGCCCTCTCCCGGGGGGAGAGGGAGAACAATCAGCAGCGCATAAACAAGTCCTCTCACCCCATAACGAAATCCCGGCATGTCGTGTCACCATCCTCCATACAAACGAACCTTCACGTTGACAGGAATTTTGAGCGTCGGCTATCGTACCGCATGCCCGCGGTAAATGACACGCCTTCTTCAAAGGCCTTTCCGGTTCCCGAGATCATCCCGATCTTTCCGCTTCCCAACGTCGTCCTGTTTCCGGATACCTATTTGCCCCTGCATATTTTCGAGCCGCGCTACCGGGACATGGTGGCCGATGCCAGCCGTAAAGGCTCCTGCATCGGGATGGCATTGTTCAAACAGGGATGGGAAAGTCAGTATTACGGCAATCCCCCGATCTTTCCGCTGGGATGCGTCGGTCGGATCACCCATATCGAGCCGCTACAGGATGGCCGGTCAAACCTGATCCTGCAAGGCTTGTATCGTTATACGATTCAAGAGGAATATTTTGACGCCCGGTATCGCAAGGCCAAAATCACGCTGGGACCGGGCGAGCCGTTTCAAACGATTGCCCAAGGGTCCGTCCGTACTACCCTCACCGCGTTGGCGATACGTTATCTGCAATCGCGGAAGGCCGATAAACTGTGCGAGCTTGTGACCGATGAAGCCATGACGGATCGCGTCCTTGTCAACGGGCTCTCCTCGTGCCTGGACTTGACGCCGCTGGAAAAACAGTTCCTGCTCGAAGCCGAAAGCCTGCACCAACAAACCCGCCGCCTGATCGACTTCCTGAAGTTCAAACTCGACGGTGAAACTCAATTGTCAGGGTGGGGATGATGGATCCCGCCGTGGTGATCAACGTCGCGCGTTTGGGGAAAACCTTCGGTCCGGTGACGGCCGTCGAGGACCTGTCATTCACGGTGCGCGCCGGTGAAATCTTCGGACTCCTGGGTCCCAACGGCGCCGGGAAAAGCACGACCCTGCGGATGCTGATCACCGTACTGCCCCCGTCCGCCGGCACGGCGACGGTACTGGGCCACGACGTCGTCAGGGAGGCGGATACCGTCAGGAGCCTGATCGGTTACGTGCCGCAGGAACGCGCCGTCGACCGGTTTCTCACCGGTCGCGAACACCTCGAACTGTTGGGGGGGCTCTACCATCTCTCCCGGACGGAAACGAACGCGCGGATCGACGAACTGTTGAAGCTCGTCAATCTCGAAGAGCACGCGGACCGCGTGGCCAAGACCTATTCCGGGGGCATGAAACGCAAACTGGATATTGCCTGCGGGTTACTCCCCAATCCCAGGATCGTGTTTTTGGATGAACCGACCCTGGGGCTGGACGTTCAAAGCCGGCTCAAGATATGGGACTACATCCGGCAACTCCGCGAGAACGGCATCACCATCGTCATGACGACCAATTACCTGGAAGAAGCCGATCAACTGTGCGATCGACTGGCGATTATCGACGGCGGGACCATTCGAGTCATCGGGTCGCCCCTGGAATTGAAAACCGGGCTGGGGGGCGACCGCCTGTCGGTGACGATCAAGGAACACGAAACGGATACATTGCCTCGCCTGCGTGAAGGGGTCATGGCGTTACCCCTGGTCCGGGACGTGCGCCTCAAATCCGGCGGGCTGGATATTCTCGTGGAATCTCCGGAAAAATCCCTGCCCGCGGTGATCGAAGTGGCCCAACGTCTCGATTGCAGCCTGGATGGGATCGAATACCATCGGCCCCGGCTCGATGACGTGTTCGTCGCCCACACCGGGCATGGATTACGGGGCGGGACCCCGGACACGACGGAAGAAGAATAGGAGCCGATAAGTCATAATTTGTCATTCTGAGCTTGTCCTGAGCGAAGCGAAGGACCTGGCGAAGCATCTCGTCGTTTCAAGAAAGTGTACTGATGACCTTCCAACACTACAGACAGGAAGTGCTGGCCCTGACGATGCGGTGGGTACGCCGGCTCAGCCGGGAGAAGTTCAGCATGCTGTTCACCCTGGTCCAGCCCATGCTGTTCTGGCTGATCTTCTTCGGCAGCCTCTTTCAGCACGCCGCCAACATTCAGGTCCTGCAAGCCCCGAATTACATGAGCTTCCTGGCGGGCGGGGTGGTCGTCATGACGGTCCTCAACAACGGGCTGGCCGGCGGCGTCGACCTGTTGTTCGACAAGGAGAACGGATTCCTGGAACGCATGATGTCCACGCCCATTCACCGGTCATCCGTGATCCTGAGCCGGTATCTCTTCGTGATGGCCATTACCGGCATGCAGATCCTGGTCATCCTGAGCATCGCGTTCATCTTCGGCGTGCGCCTCGAAACCGGGCTGCCGGGCATCGCCGTGATCCTGGTGATCGGAATGCTGTTCGGCGTGGGACTGACCGCTATCTCCATGGCCCTGGCGTTTTCCGTCAAAAGCCACGGAGATTTCTTTTCCATGTTGGGCTTTCTGTCCCTACCCATGATTTTTCTCAGTTCGGCGCTCGTGCCCCTGTCGGCCATGCCGGGATGGATGCAGGTGGTCGCCCTGGTGAACCCGATGACCTGGGTCATCGACGCCGTCCGCCCGCTCATCATTACGGGATGGGACGCAGCCATTCCCCGGGTCGGCATGGCGTTCGTGATCCTGGCCATCTTCGACGCCGTGTGCCTGTACGGTGGAGCGAAAGCCTTCCGCCGGGCAATCGGGTAGGGTTCGCGACTTGGCGTCATGGCCATCGACGCGCCTTCATCTCATCTCACCAATCAACGGGGACAAGCCAACATCAGCGTGGCCTTGGCCCTGATCATCCTGATCGTCGGCGGGGTCTGGATTTGGAACCACTTGGACTTCGACACCCAGGACTTTATCATCGATGAAGTCGTCCCCGTCCTGTTCCTGACCGTCGCGCTTACCCTCATTACGTGGGTGAACGTGCGCAAGGTCAGACGGGCCAAAAACAAAAAGAAACGGCGAGACGGGCTCCTCAAACAATTTTCCAATGAAAAGGCGCCACGCAAACGGTTCGATCTCGCGAGCCAACTGATTGAACTGAACGAGTTTCAACTGGAAGGGCTGGAAAGCGTCGCCGCAGACATGGCCGAGGTCTTCCTGTATACGTTCAAACGGTCCCTGGGCGACAAACAGCACCGCTTCCGGGGCATGGCGGCCAGTTACCTGGGCGTCGTGCAACACAGGGAAAGCATTCCCCTGTTGATCAAGGCGTTGGAGGACGACCACGCGTACGTGCGGGGCTGCGCGGCATTGGCCCTGGGACGCATGCGCGCCACGGAAGCCAAAACCAAATTGGAATATACAATGAAGGAGGACTGGGATCAGACCGTACGGAGCCGGTCCAAGGAAGCCGTCGAACGCATGTCTTGAGGAACCCTCTGCTTTCTTGCGCTATCGGGCGCAGGGCGGCGTTGTGTCCTCGCTCAACCCTCGCCTCTCTCGTTTGATAAGCCTCGGGTTTCGCTCCGGGACGCCTTGCCCTGCATCCCGCTATCACAAAAATCAGAGGGTTCCTGCGGTATCTCCTGCGGCATCAGGATTCGCCCGTCACGCGACCCATCGCGGCCTGATCCGCTTGGGTAAACCGGTACCCCTTGCTGTACAACGCCTGCATGCTATCGGTCAGGATCGTGAATTCGACCGTCTCACGGACGTCGTCGAATTTTCCCTTCAGTTTCCCAAGAAGCTGAACGGGAAGGTCTTCCTGTAACAACACGACGTTCAGGGACGTCAGGATATCCCGTAGTTCGTTCGCGTCATACCGCTCATCATCGTCACGATCGGCCACCAACGCCAACTGATAAAACGTCAGGCTCAACGAGAGCGTGGATTGACTGTGCGCAAAGGCCTGACGCGCTTCATTGATGCCGGGGTATCGACCGGCACACGCATGGGAGCGGTCTTCTTCCGTGACGAAAGAAAGCTGTTGCACGTCAGGGCGCATAGGGGAAGGCTTTTTCAATTGCTCATAAAACCACGAGGTACAGGACTCCGCGACGGCAAACTCAACTTTGTCCCTGGTAATCTGTTGGGCGATATGGTGCACGAATCCCTCGAAGACGCCGTTGCCGACCGCAGCCCAACTCATGCCCCCCATGCAAAGCGCCGCCGCTAACGCCAACGCTGCAAACCGACGAACCCGTTTCCATGATTCCGTCCGAAACATGTTGACAGTATACACCCTCCCGAATCCCCGCCAAAGTCATTTCGTGCAAGCATCCGGAACGCCGGGGGGGAGAGGAGCCCTTCATGAGCGGCTCGGGCACACACGTGCAAATTACAGAAAACTTCTTTACACTCGATAGCATTGACCCCATCCCTGCCCCCAGGGTTAAACAGAGGACGCGAAGATGGAAAGACACTTTACGCTTGAGTACTGGATGGATGACGAATGGTACGTCGGACAACTCAAAGAAGTTCCCGGTGTATTCAGCCAAGGGGCAACCTTGGACGAGTTAGAAACAAACATTAGAGATGCCTATCACCTGATGGTAGAAACAGAACCTTCTTTGGAACATTCAGGCATACAGAGGAAGGAAATTACGGTGCATGTGGCGTGAAGCGGGGGATTTTCATCCGGGAATTGGTAGGGTCAGGCTGTTACCTGAGGAGACACGGAAAGAAACACGACATGTATTCCAATCCACAAAACGGCAAATAGGCACTTGTTCCCCGTCATTCCGAAATCAAAGAGAGTCTCTGCAATCTCATTCGCAAACAACTGGGGTTTGAACAGAAGAAGTAGGACGCATGGCCCCCGAACCCTACTTTGACATCGACCCTGATCCCGAAACCGCCAAACGAATCCGCAAGGAGCGGGACAAAGCCCGCGCACTCAAACGAACAGCCTGGTGGAAACAGCAACTTCACCAAGGCCGCTGCCACTACTGCGGCAACCAATTCCAGCCGGACCAACTGTCCATGGATCACGTCGTGCCGCTGGCCCGCGGCGGAAAATCCACCAAGGGCAACACCGTCCCGGCATGTCACGAGTGCAATCAAAAAAAGAAGCTCGAAACCCCGGTGGAGACGGTGCTGAGGAAACTTTCAGAAAATTGAGGGACAGCCGGCCCTGCCGTCGTCAGGGCAACGGCGCAGGACCCTCGAGAGAAATGAACATGCGTTCTCTTCACCGTCGCAGGAGCGTGATCCAGCGCCAGATGTTCAATAGGCCGCCTAGGGATGCTGCAACGTAGGTGAGCGCGGCGGCCGTCAGGATGGTTCGCGCCCCTTCCATGTCCTTCGGCGGGATATAGTGCCCCTGTTCGAGGATCGGCAGGGCCCGGCGAAAGCTGGCATCCCATTCCACGGGCAAAGTCACGAGATGCACCAACGCCCCCATCGACATCACGGCAAGCCCCGCCAGCAATACCAGTAAACCACCGGCCGGTGAACGGGTCAGCCCGGCGACGATGGGAATCCCGAGCATGACGAAGGACCCGGCCTTTTCCGCGCCTTGCGCCAACCGGATGAGTTTCGTGCGTTCGTGCAGCGGCCTGTAGCCGGTGTGATCCTGAATCGCGTGTCCCACCTCGTGCGCCGCGACCGTCACCGCGGTCAACGACTTGCCGTTGTAGTGATCCGGAAGCAACCGGACCACCTTGGCCTGCGGGTCATAGTGGTCCCCGAGTTCCGTGGTCTCGACCTGCACGTGCGACATCTCGAACCGATCGAGCAAATGCCGAGCCAGTTCGCCGCCCGTCCCGGCGTAGTCCTCACGATGACCACGATGTTTGTTGAAGACCCATTTCGTCCACAACTGCGGCCCGATCAACACGGCCATGATCAGAAGCAACAGAAGAACGCCTCGTATCATCGTGATTCACAGACCTCCCAGACTACCCAAGGATAACAATTTTTCTTTTGTGGACACCACCGGGGATAGAAGTCGCTTCAGACCACCGGATTGGTCATCCTTGTATGTGTTCAGTAATTCGTTGACAATTCCCACTCCGTCATCCCCGACTCCGCCCCCTCCGTCATCCCCGACTCCGATCGGGGATCCAGAGGTTTTCTTTTTGCATGTGTAGCCGCGCCATCCCGGATCAAAGTCCGGGACATGCCTCATGGCGCTTCTTGCCCTTGGCTTTTCCAAGCCGCATGAGATGCGGCAGCTACAACTGCAAAAAACAAAGATGCTGGATCCCCGATTAAAAATGTCGGGGATGACAGAGGGGGGAGTCAGGGATGACAGCAAGGCGATTCCTCGCTTCGCTCAGAATGACAAGAGGCAGGCGAGACCCATCATTATGACGAGCAACTCACCACAATCTGCTTGCCCCAATCCGGCGGGGGGGCGGCATACTCGTGCATCCCGGGTTGATCATCGAACGGGTGACGCAACAATTCCCGCAGGCGGTCGATCTCGGAATAATCCCGGTGCCGGGCTGCCCGTTCAATCGCGATGTGGACCAGGTAATTCCTCAACACGTATTTGGGATTGCAGGCGTCCATACCTGCCTTGCGGTCGGCGTCCACGCTGTGTTCGGCTTTGAGCCGCGCGCAGTACCGGTCCGCCCACCAGTCGAATCCTTCCCGGTCGAGAAACTGATCGCGCAGGCACCCGTTCGCAGAGGGATCATCCTGGTTGAAGGTTCCAAGCGC
The DNA here is from genome assembly GCA_022824735.1 of Nitrospirales bacterium. Classification (GTDB taxonomy): domain Bacteria; phylum Nitrospirota; class Nitrospiria; order Nitrospirales; family UBA8639; genus Bin75. The sequence goes on along the minus strand of JAJDZI010000001.1, from coordinate 15,595 downwards.
GCGAAAGAAATTCGTGTAATCCACGTGGTTGCCGTGCATGAGCGCGAGCAGGTCGCGCCGGAGCTTGTCGTCGCTTTCCCGGGCTTCTTTCAATCCCAACTTGGCCTGCATCAAATCCGCATAGGTCTGCTGCATGACGGCTTCATAGATTTCAGGGGCTCCGAGGACGTCGGCTTCTTCCACCAGGGGGGACAGGGCTTGCGCAATCGCACGGACGTTCCAATACCCGATATCGGGCTGGTTCTGAAACGAATACCGGCCGTGATGGTCGGAATGATTGGGAATGAACCCGGGGCTGAAATCATCCATGAAGCCATAGGGCCCGTAGTCGAGGGTCAGCCCGAGAATCGACATGTTGTCGGTGTTCATGACTCCGTGCGCCCAACCCACGGCCTGCCATTGGGCAATCAGCCGGCCCGTTCGTTCGGCGACTTCACGCAAGAATCGCGCGTAGACGCCGGGGCCGCCGCCAAGATGCGGGAAGTGCTGGGCCAGGACGTAATCCGCCAGCGTCTTGAGGTGTTCATGTTGGCGACGGTAAAAGAAGACTTCGAAGGTCCCGAACCGGACGTGGCTTGGCGCCATGCGCACAAGCATCGCGCCGGTCTCCACGCTCTCCCGCAGTACGGCTTCATCGCTGCCGATGAGACACAGGGAGCGGGTCGTCGGAACGCCCAACCCGTGCATGGCCTCACCGCACAGGTACTCCCGGATCGTCGAACGAAGCACCGCCCGCCCGTCGCCGTCCCGTGAAAACCGCGTCATCCCCGCCCCTTTGAGATGCAGGTCCCATTTTTCGCCACCCTGGTTGCGGACTTCGCCCAACAGGATCGCCCGTCCGTCCCCCAGCGGCGACACGTAGTGACCGAACTGGTGGCCGGCATAGAGCATGGCAATGGGGTCGCTGCCCGGCATGAGGAGCTTGCCACCCATCGCCTTGTGGAACTCCGGGCGCTTGGCTTCATCCGGGTCCAGGCCGATCAGGGCTGCAGCCGAAGGATTGAAACTGACCAGGTGGGTGGATTCGAAGCCCGTGGGCATGACCCGTTCAAAAAAGACCTCGGGCAACCGGGCGTAGGTGTTGTCAAAATTCAGTGTTTCGAGTTTCTGCACGTGCGCAACCCGTGAAGGCACATGAGTTCGGCAATCAGAGATTCCTTATCATGTCCTTGAACGCTTGGGTCGCGCAACCTTCTGCGTCCACTCACTTTGACAAGGAGGTCCGGAGGACGCGCTCCACAAAATGTCCGCGTCGATTATGTTGCCAGCAATTTGGCGTGGATTCCGCGCAAAAAGGTTTTTCTTTTCCGTAGCTGGCAATTTCAATTCTGGAGGCCTCGACTCCCAGATCAATCAAATATCCTTTGATGGCTTGCGCCCGGCGTTTCCCCAATTCCAAATTATACTCCCCCGTCCCTCGTTCGTCACAATGGCCTTCGATCAGCACGTTGGATGCTTGATAGGCCTCTCTCAGCAGTTCGGCATTCTTCTCCAACACGGGAATATGACTGGAACGAATTGCGTATTGATCAAAATCAAAAAAGACGTCGTCCAACGCTGACTCCATGCCCGTTTCAACGCGACCGGCTCCCAGCGGCGGCTCCGGCGCTTCGGAAATGAAATCGGATGGGTCAAGTTCGGCGATCTCCGGCTCCATCTCCGGCTCGACAACGGGTTCCTCCGTTGACAGAGCTTTCGCCGTTGACAAGGGGTTCTTCGCGACTTCACTCACGGATGCTGGGTTCGGTGTTGATGCTGGCGTTGGCGTTGACGTCGATGCAGGCACCTCAGCCTGAACGATTGCCTTCGCCGGTTGATCCGGGGCACTGACACGAAACTCCCTGACACGGGCGTCCCGAAACACTTGAGGGGGTAAGCCGGGAACGTAGTCCGATACCGGACTTCGTTCCACCCGCGGGGACTGCGAGTATCCTTCCGGGAGAACACGCGCAGGAGATGAAGGGGTCGCCTCAGCATCGGATGCATCGGGAGCAGGCGAGACCGGAATCGACGGAGGTTCCGTGGCAGACACGAGAGATTCCGACAAGCCCAATGACTCCTCGTCGATGGATGGTCCCTCGAACGAACCACCGGTTTGATCCGTTTGATCACTGCGTGCCCGTCTCTCTGTCTGTGTGTCGGCATCGGGAACTGTCGCCGTTTGACCGTCTGCCCATAAATCTTCGGCACTCAGGACTTCGGCATATTTCGAATTCCCACATGCCGACAACGTCACCAACAGACCCATGCCGATAACAATCAGAGCAACGACGTTGTTCGCCCTTATGCTGGCCATGCCGAACCCTCCTTTTGTTATTTGCATCCCTCAACCTGTCTGACCACGCACCGCGCGCCAGCTTAACGTTCTAACTTTTAAAACTTAGCAAGTTACATTCATCATGTCAAGATATAGTATAAGTCTATGACTATGGATACTATATATTGTTTATGAACATCTGATTTATTGTGATAGCGGGATGCAGGGCAAGGCGTCCCGGAGCGAAACCCGAAGCTTATCATGGAGATAGGTGAGGGTTGAGCGAGGACACAACGCCGCCATGCACCCGATAGTGCAGTCAATCAGAGGTTCCTTTAGGAATGCCCGCCGTCGTCCCCCCACAAAGCAGCCAACCGGGAGTCGCGTCCACAGGTCAAGCGGTAAAATTTATATCGAATGGGATTTTTCCGATAAAAATCCTGGTGATAGTCCTCCGCCGGATAAAACGCCGTAGCTTGAGTAATCTCCGTTACGACCGGAGCGCTGAACGTCCTGGTCCGTTCGATTCCGTCTTTCGAAGCCTCCGCCAATTCGCGCTGTTCATCATTGTGATAAAAGATCGCGGGGCGATACTGGTCGCCATGATCACAGAACTGGGCATTCGGCGTCGTGGGGTCCGTATTGGGCCAGTAGACGGCCAATAACTCGCGATAACTGATTTTCTGAGGATCATACGTTACCTGAACGGCTTCGGCATGGCCGGTTCCCCCGGCGGACACCTCTTCGTAGGTCGGATCGACCGTCTGCCCGCCGGTATACCCCGACGTCGTGGAGATCACTCCATTGAGTTCATCAAACGGGCCTTCCATACACCAGAAACATCCTCCGGCAAACGTGGCGATCGCATAATTTTCCTTGGCCGTTTGACTAACCGACGTGCCGTTCATACCGAAGAGCAACCCTCCACCCAGCACAAGCACAAGAACAAGTTTCATGACGGCGGCTCCTTTCTTTTGCTGCGTTCCTTCTTCCAGACTCCCTTTATGGTACACTGGAACGCCATTGAAAGCACGTGGTTCCTTGAGTCCATAGCATACAGGGACCTCTGATGAAGACCGACTCTTATCTGAAAGCAATCGTCACATGCGTGGCCTGGAGCGGGGCACTGTTTATCCCGTCGCTGCTTTGGGCCAACACGGCCGGCCCTTCGACGACGCCCTTCGACAAGGCTCAGGACAGGCTCAGTGCAGGCTTTGCCGAAGTCGTCGAGCAGGCCAAACTCGGAACCGTGGGCATTCTCGCTCAATCGGCTCAACCTGATGCGAAAACTTTCTCCGTGAGAGGGTCGGGAATTTACCTGGGAGACGGCTATATCCTCACGGCCCGACACGCCACAACGCGCCAGGGTGCCGGAACAACGGCGAACCCTCCACACGTGTCCGTTATAGCCGGCACGTTGGAGGAAGCACCTGCCGCATTAGTCGGCGTGAATCATTTTTTGGACGTCGCCTTGTATCGCATCCCTCAAGAGAAGGTGCCCCACGGACTTGCAGCACAAACGTTCAGTCAAACCGCGGCCTTGCCGGGAGAACGGGTCTTCACCGTGGGCTACCCCCTAGGTTGGGGCCCTGCAATCAGCTACGGACACGTCGGCAATCCCAATACGTTTTTGCAAACCGTCCAATCCCGTCTTCTGCAAATCGACCTCTCAGCATGCAGCGGCAATTCCGGCGGAGGGCTGTTCAATGCGCGGGGGGAAATCGTCGGCCTTGTCCACGCGATCATCCAAACCGAAACCGTTCGAGAGGAACGTCGATGCAGCCGGTTCGCCTTTGCCGTGCCGGGACCATTGGTCAACAAAATCGTGACGGCCCTCAAACAGGGACAGCCGTTTCACTTTTCGAAACTCGGGCTCCAACTGACCTCCGTCAAATTTGAAAACCGGTGGCGCATGGCCGTAGCACGAGCAACGGGACCGGCACGACGGGCGGGATTCAAGAAAGGCGACGTCCTGCTGTCGATCGACGACCAGCCGATTCACTCGGCCAGTCAACTCAAGACGTATGTGATCGAACACACGCGCCCCATGCAACAGGTCAACGTCCGTATCCTGCGTCAACACAAAGAAAAAGTGCTACGAGTGATTATGGGAAAGGCTCTGCCTTCTGCTTTGGAGTGAGAGAACCCTTTGCATCCTCCGCGCGGCAACGAGTATCATGCAGTGCGCTTCAATTCAGTTCTTCCTCTTTCTCTACCTCCCCTACACCCCTCCTGCCCCTTCGACTTCGCTCAGGGCAGGCAAAGGAGGGGAATGGAGAACAGAGTAGGAGTTGTCAACCAAGCAATGAGCACCGACTGTCATGGCAAAGCACCGTAAAAGGCAACATGCCGGGAGCGCGGGGGGTCTCCAGCACACTCCGCCAACTCGCGCCCCGGCGCCGAACGCCCCGCTTCCCCTCATCCTGCTCACGCTGAGCGTCCTTGGCGTCGTCCTGACGACGTACCTCAGTTACACCGCCTTGTTTGAAGCACACCCGGCTTTCTGTAGCGAGGGGTCGGGATGCGACCTTGTTCAAAGCAGTCGTTGGGCCACGTTTCTGGGAATACCCACGGCCACGTGGGGCCTGTTCACGTACCTCGTGTTGGCCGCGCTGACTTGGCGAGCCAGGACAAAACCCAAGAGTTGGACTCCCCTGATTTTCGTCGCAGTCGGCGGATTCGGCATCAGTGCCTACCTGACCGCAATCTCCATCGTGGAAATCGAAGCGACCTGCGCCTACTGCCTCACTTCATTCGGCATCATCACGGCCATCATGGTCCTGACCCTGTTGCAGCGATCTTCGGATTGGACAACGTCGTTGAAGGAAGCAAGCGTGGTCGCCGTGCTTATCGTCGGCGGACTCCACCTGCATTACAGCGGGGTATTCGACGAAGCGGCCGGCCCCGAGGACCCGCAGCTTCAGGCGCTGGCCGTCCACCTGACCGAGACGGGAGCCAAGTTTTATGGAGCCTATTGGTGCCCTCGTTGCCAGGAACAGAAAGCCCTGTTCAAGGCGTCTGCGAAACGGCTGCCGTACGTGGAATGCAGTTCCGGCGGACGCGGCAGTCCTCTTACCGCGCCGTGCGCGGCCAACAACATTCGCAGTTATCCGACTTGGATCATCGACGACAAACGCCACACCGGGTTACAGACTCCCAGGACCCTCGCCGGCGCCACCGGTTTCACGTGGAAGAAATAACGGAGAACAAAGAGTGACAGATGGAATTTAACGAAAAAACTGTTCGAGCCAAACAGAAAATGGCTTTGCACCGCCGTGAGATTTCCGGGCGCGAGGTCGACGAGGAGTACCAGGATGATCGCCTGCCCCCCGGACAACACCTTGTCAATAATTGGCCCGTCCTGGACCTTGGATACAAACCTCAAATTTCACTTGAAGAATGGAAGCTCTCGGTGGATGGATTGGTTGACCATCCCCTCACGTGGACCTGGGAGGACTATCAGGCTCAGCCACACCAGGCGTTTACGTCGGATTTCCATTGCGTAACCTCGTGGAGCCAGCTTGAGATGGAATGGACCGGGGTCAGCTTTCGGCATTTGCTCAGCCTGGTTCGACCCAAACCGGAAGCCAGATACGTGCTCTTTGAGTCGTATGACGACTACACGACCAACTTACCTCTTTCGGTCTGCGACGACGAGGACGTCTTTCTTGTCGATTCCTGGAATCACAGGCCACTATCCAAAGACCACGGGGGGCCCGTTCGCATGATCATCCCCAAACGGTATGCCTGGAAGGGAGCCAAGTGGATCCGAACCATCACCTTCGCGGAAAAAGACCAAAAAGGGTTCTGGGAAGTGCGTGGGTATTCCAACACCGCCTTACCATGGGAAAATGATCGATATGGGTGAGGGATTGTTACTTTCCCTGAACACTTGATTATTCTATCCAAGTATGTGATATTTTCGGCACAGCTTTCACGTTCTCCCCTCCGAAGACGACACCATGCCAAGGCAAAAACAATTCACCGTTGATGACGTCAAGCAAAAAGCCATGCTTACGTTCTGGAACCATGGTTATCATGCGACCTCTTTACAGGATCTCGTGGAATGCATGGGTATCAACCGTGCCAGCCTCTACGACACGTTCAAAGATAAATATTCTCTATTCCTCGATAGTTTATATATATATAATTTAATCTACATCAGAGCCTATTTGACGAAGCAAATGAAAACGCACACACCCCGCCAAGCCATCATCAACTACTTTGTGGATATGGTGTTGAAGGCAGAGGAACGGAACGGGTGTTTGATGGTCAATACGGCATTGGAGTTATCTCCGCATGACAAGAACGTGGCGAAAATCGTCGATCAAAGCTTCCATTACATAGAAAGAAAGTTCTTCCGCAGAATGATCGAGCAGGGTCAGGCCAGCGGAGAAATCGACAAGTCGGTGATTCCGATTACAGCCGCACGAACCTTGCTGAGTCTGCTTGTCGGGTTGTGCGTCCTTTCCCGTAGCGAGGCGAACAAGCCGGTGCTGCAGGCAATCGTGTCACAGGTGAAGTCGCTTTTACCCCTTGGCGATCACGTCGCCCTTCCCAATCCTGTCTCGCGCACCCCCAAGAACCACAACCGGGATATCCCGTCCGGCGTTGCTCACGCAGGATGACCTCGGCGGACTATACCCCGCGACCCTGCCGTGGGGTTGCTGCCTCGTGTTTTCTGTCTATTGCAGAACTCGTGCAAGTTGTAGGGATATTTTCCTAAGTGCTTGTATTATTTGACAGTTTGAGATAGCGTTAGTAAAATGCGAAGCACTCTGAGGAAATATTTCGGTTTGGACTTTCAGACTCGAACTGGAGATACCCATGTCAAGAAAAAAACAATTTGCCGTTGATGACGCCAAGCAAAAAGCGATGCAGACCTTCTGGAGTCAAGGTTACAGGGGGACATCACTACAAGATCTTGTGGAGAACATGGGGATCAACCGGGCCAGCCTGTATGACACATTCGGCGATAAGTACGCCCTGTTTATTGAAACGTTGCACAACTATAACGACACCTATGCGAAGCCCTTTTTCACAAGGATCAGAAAGACGAATTCACCCCGCCAGGCTATCATCGCCTTATTCGACGAAATTTGTGATGGAGTATCGAAGGGCGAGGAACAAAACGGATGTTATATCGTCAACACGGCCTTGGAGATGTCTCCGCATGATAAAAAGGTGGCAAGAATCGTCAATCGAATCTTCGCATACGTAGAAAAAAATTTTTTCCGCCAAATGATCGTGCAAGGCCAAGCCATGGGAGAGATTTCCCAAGAGGTGGTTCCGGAGACAACCTCTCGCACCTTGCTAAGTCTGTTGATCGGATTACGAGTGCTTTCCCGCAACCGCCCGAACAAGGCCTTGCTGAACTCGTTCAAGACTCAGGTCAACGCCCTTTTGCCACCCGGGGAACATGCAGTGCTTCCCAGCCCCGTCCCGCAATCCCGCAAGGATCGAACTCGCGGTCAGGCTCTTCCCACAGTCGCCCACGTCGCCTGACCCCAAATGCCCGTCGCTTGCAAGGCGTCATTGAACTGGTTAGGATACCAGAAAGCACTCTTGCGCAGACCCGTCTATGCTTTCGATTCCCGCACAGCGACCGCCACGACGCCTTTTTACCCTGCTCCTGCTCTGCATTCTCTGTTTTCCTTCCGCTTCTCAAGCCATTGACCTTGCGTCCTTCGAACAGAACGTCACGGAATACACCGTCAAGAACGGCTGGACCTTTATTCTCGTTGAACGCCCCGTAGCCCCGGTGTTTGCCTTTATGACGGCCGTGAACGTGGGGTCCGCGCAGGAAGGCACGGGGAGAACCGGGCTCGCGCACATGTTTGAACACATGGCCTTTAAAGGCACGCCGCGACTCGGCACCAAGAACTACAAAGAAGAGAAAAAAGCCCTGGAGGAGTTGGAACGGGCGTATCTGGCGTATCAGGAAGCCAAGTTGAGTGCCCGGTCCGATGCCCAACACATCGAAGACCTCTTGAAGGTCTTTAAAAGCAAGCAAGAAGCCGCTGCGAAATTTGTGAAAAAAAACGCATTCGGGGACGTCGTTGAACGAGAAGGCGGAGTCGCCTTAAACGCCTTTACCGGGGCCGACGTCACCGGCTATTTTTATGCACTCCCGGCCAACAAGATCGAACTCTTCTGTTACCTGGAGTCGGAACGATTTCTGCACCCGGTGTTTCGCGAGTTCTACGAAGAACGGGACGTGGTGATGGAAGAGCGCCGGATGCGCACGGAGAGCCGGCCCGTCGGCCGGCTGTTTGAACAATTCGTGGTCACGGCCTTTACGGCTCATCCTTATCATCATCCGGTAATCGGCTATGCCAGCGACATTCAATCCTATACCATGACCGATGCCAAAGAATTCTTTGACACGTATTACGTGCCATCCAACATGGTCACGGCAATCGTCGGAGATATTGACCCGAAGACCTTGATCCCCTTGCTGGAAACCTATTTCGGCCGGATTCCCGGCAGACCGAAACCGCCGGCCTTAAGAACCGTGGAACCCCCGTCTATTGCGGAGAAAGTGGTGACGATCAAGGATCCCGCTCAACCCTTTTACATGGAAGGGTACCATAAACCCGCGGCCACGCATCCCGATCAACCGGTCTTCGACGCCATCGACGACATTTTGACGAACGGACGGACTTCCCGGTTCTACCGCTCTTTGGTTCGAGATAAACAGATCGCAGTCAGCGCCGGCGCCTATGGAGCCTACCCGGGAGAAAAATATCCGCACCTGTGGGTGGCCTATGCGGTACCCGCGCGTGGAGTTGCCAACGAAACCGTTCAGCAAGCGATCCGCGAAGAATTGGATCGCCTGAAAACTGAGGACGTCACGGACGAGGAATTGGCCAAATTTCGAACACGGGCCAAAGCCAGCTTGATCTATTCCTTGAAAAGCAACCTCGGATTGGCCATGAGCTTGACGGACTACCAGACCCTTTTTGGCGATTGGCGCGAACTGTTTCGCTACATTCAACGCTTTGACCGTGTCACGAAAGGAGACATCCGACGTATCGCCCGGCAAACGTTCACGGACTCCAATCGGATCGTGGCCCGGATCGAAACCGTGGCACCCGCTTCCTCCACGTCAACCGAAGCCCGGAAAGGACTCTGACGTGCGGCATGAGTAAACGTTCGCCATTCTTCTTCGCATGCGCCGTGCTCGTCCTCTTCCTGGCCACGCCGGTAGCCGGTCAGGTGGACACGGTAGAGCAACTGACGTACCCCCCTCTGCCGGATCTGCATATTCCGCAACCAACCCGGATCGTCCTGGACAACGGCATGGTGGTGTTTCTCCTGGAAGATCACGAACTCCCGATTGTCCAGGTTTCGGCGCGTATCCGGACCGGCTCCCGTCTGGAACCGGCCGACAAGGCCGGCCTGGCCGCGCTCACGGGAACCGTCATCCGAAGCGGAGGAACGACGACGCGGACCGGCGACGCCCTCGATGACTACCTGGAACGCAAGGCCGCATCGATTGAAACCGGCATCGGCATGGCCAGCGGCTCAGCCTCGATGACGTGCTTGATCGAAGATTTTGCCGAAGTCTTTGCGGTATTCGGCGACGTCCTGCAAAACCCGCGCTTCGACCAGGAAAAACTGGACCTCGCTAAAAAGAAGGTCATGGCCGGGATCGCCAGGCAAAATGACAATCCGGGCGGTATCCTGTCCCGGGAATTTGCGAAGTTGATATACGGCAACGATTCACCCTATGCCCGGGTCGAGACGTATGCCACCGTCAACAATATTTCCCGGCAGGATCTCGTCGATTGGCATGCCAAATATGTTGTCCCCAATCGCGTCATCCTGGGCCTGGTCGGCGATTTCCAAACGGAGAAGGCCCTGGACCTGATCAAACACACGTTCGGGAGTTGGCCGCAAGGGAAAGCCTTCGACGATCCGGTTGTCCCCTACCGGACCTCTACCGCGAAAAAGGTCTATTACGTTGAGAAAGACGACATGACCCAAGCCAAGATCATCATCGGACATATGGGCCTCACGCGAAAACACCCGGACTACCATCCGGTGGTCATTATCAACCAAATCGTCTCCGGGTCTTTCGGGGCCCGGCTCTTTTCCAACGTTCGTTCGCAAAAAGGATTGGCCTATGACGTGAGTGGCGGAATCGGGTTCGGGTGGGACTATCCGGCCACCGCCAGTTTTTCAATGTCCACCAAAACGGAAACCGCACAAGCAGGCATCGACGCGTTATTGGAGGAAGCCCGGAAGATCATGGAGACGGAACCTCCGACTGAAGAGGAAGTGCGCAAGGCCAAGACCAGTCTCCTGAATTCTTTTGTCTTTTCCGTGGATTCTCCCGGAAAACTCCTTGGGAAATTCCTTACCTATGAATATTTCGACTATCCGTCCGATTGGCTTACCCGGTTCAGGACGGGCATTGAGCAAACGACTGCGGATCAGGTCAGGAAAGCGGCTCGCACACACATCAAGCCGGACCAATTCGTGCTTCTGATCATCGGACCCCGCCAAGGCACGGCCCCGGCCCTGGCGCAATATGAAACTGTCGAAGAACTCGACATTTCCATCCCTGAATCGTAGGAACAGGATTCTACCCCCATGGGGCAAAACCGGTCAGGAAAGAAGACTTCGATGCACGCTCGGCATAGGGTCAAACGTGTGATTCAAACGCTTGCCCTGTTTTGTCTCATCATCAACGTGGCGGGATGTGCGACAAACCCGTACACGAACCGGTCGCAGTTTCTGCTGATCCCGGAAAGCCAGGAAATTCACATGGGCAACCAGGCCTACGCCCAAACGCTCAATGATCCGGAGGTGGTCATCTCCAACAACCCGGAGGAAGTGGAACCCGTGCAGCGCGTGGCCGAACGGATTATTGCCGCGGCCAAACAATCCAAATACGCCGAACGCGCGAAATCGTTCCAATGGGAAGTCACGGTGATCAAAGACGACAAAACCAAGAATGCATGGGCTTTGCCCGGCGGTAAAATCGGATTTTATACGGGCATTTTTCCCGAGGCCAAAAACGAAAATGGGTTGGCGGCAATCATGGGCCATGAAGTCGTTCATGCATTGGCCCGCCACGGCGCCGAACGAATCAGCCAACATTCGGTAGCCAACGTCGGAATGCAGATCGCCGCGGCGGCCTTGGACATGAAACCTATCACTCAGGCATTGGCCATGCAGGCGTTGGGGGTCGGCGTCCTGCTGCCCTTTGGTCGAAGCCATGAATCGGAAGCAGACTATATCGGGTTACTCCTGGCCGCCGAGGCCGGATACGACCCCAGGGAAGCCGTACTGCTGTGGGAACGCATGGCGGAATCGTCCAAAAACTCCCCTCCGGAATTTTTGTCAACCCACCCTGCCCATGAGACACGCATTGACAACCTTCGAAAATGGATGCCCGAAGCCATGGCCCGCTACGAACGCGCCGACAAAGCCCACGTCTCCACACTTCCTGCTATAGAGTAAAACTGCTACAATATAATGCAATATCGATGCACTATGGAGGATTATCGATGACTAAAATGATCAAAACAGCGCATCATTTTATTGCAACGGTTGTCCTGCTGGCTGTCTTGCTCCCGGTCGTGGACGTGGAAGCTTCGGATGCCCAACGGAGATTCTATTTCGGTGCGGACATAGGGGTCTCGGTCCCGAATGATCTCGAGTCCACCCGTACGAATAACGGCATTCAAACAAACTGCGATCAGTGGTTGGATATGGACACGTTGAATGACGGAACCGTGGTCCCGCTTCCGTTGGAAGACTGTTCCCCCAGTGCCTTGCCTGGACGAGCGACCAAATTTGATCTCGGTACGGGCTTGTTGGCCGGAGCGAACCTCGGCTACGTCTTCCACGATTTTCGTTTTGAAGTCGAGTATTTTCGTCGTCAGCAAAGTGGTGGCAGTTCGGATCTTAACGTTCCCAACGATCCGAAACAGGATGAATTTATCGAACGAAGTGAAAGGGTTAGTACTTTCCGGGCCGATAACTTTTTCGCAAACGTCTACTATGACCTTCATAACGTGCTACCCGCCAAGTTCACTCCCTATCTGGGCGCTGGGTTGGGGGTGATGCACGTACGGATGGATTATTCGGGGGCTTCGATCCGAACAAGCGATCGTGATACGCTCTACGAATTGGGGCGCAATCGTCATGCGGCAGGACTGGCTTCATTAGCTGATGATGTCCTGTCCGATACGATATTCGGATACCAGTGGATAGCCGGCCTGGATTACGCATGGAGTGAGCGATCTTCCATAGGATTCAAATTCCGCTATGGCGATGCCTTCAACGATTTCAAGAACGGCAATAACGCATGGACGCCGTTGAGAGGCCACGCCTCCACGGTTGGCCGGCCAGGGACTCCTGGCGCCGATCTTCCGATCCATTACGCTATTAAAGCTAAAGATTTAAGTTTCTTTGGAATATCGTTGAATTTCAAGTACTTTTTCGACATGTGAATCCACACGCCAGCATCTGCGTGGCACGAAATTACTCCACAAATGAGTGCCTGTTTTCATTGTAATGCATGATTTTAAAAGACCTGTTGAAAGACTGTTGTAATGGTCCTATAATAAGACCTATCTAGTGTAGCCCATCTCGTCAGAAAGCCGAGTCATGACCATGAAGTTTTCTCAGGACGTCATACCATTGACAAATCTGAAAACTAATCCCGGCCGCGTCGTGAAACAGGTTGCCGAAACGCACCGCCCGGTGCTATTGACCAGCCGAGGGCGCGGCGTTGCAGTCGTCCAGTCGGTCGCTGAATTTGAGACTGCCGAGGAGGAGCGGGCTTTCATGCGGGCGGTCGTTGAGGGGCTCTCCGATCTCGAGAAAGGACACGATGTCTCGTTACACAGAGTCAAGATCGAACTCGGCCTCAAGTAGAAGATGTCCCTCCCGGTCCGCTTTGCCAAGTCCGCGTTGACTGACCTCCGGACTATCCAAGTCTGGTACACTGAACAGGGAGTACCTGTTGTCGGCACTCGTCTGGTTGGCGAGATCGTCAAACGAATTGAACGCCTTGCCGAGCATCCCGATATGGGACGCATCGTCCCGGAATTCGGTCAACCCTTCTTGAGAGAAATCATCTACTCCCCGTTTCGCATCGTGTATCGGCGCGATCCCAAAACCGTGCGGATTGTGCGGATATGGCGCAGTGAGCGTCAGCTTCGGCTGACGGGACATGAAGACAAGCCAACGTAATCACCTCAAGCGTCGTGCCTGCCATGAAGCTTTCCTTCGAACCTATTCGCCTACGGCATTTAGCACGTGAAACGTCCCTTCTCAACCAATCGTCCGTGTGATAGTGTGGCGAAACGATCCATCCCCAATCGTGCAGCCACGTTGATACGCCTCCCATCACTTCTCATTTTGTGTCTGTTCTTTTCCGCTTGTGGGGGAAGCGGCGAAACGGTCGTTGAGATCGCGTTACACCCCACCAAGCCCAACCTGCTCTACGTAGCAACGAACGACTACATCTTCAAGACCCGCGATGCCGGTAAAACCTGGGTCAACGTATCCAAGGGCATGACTCACTCACGTGTCATTTCACTGGCCGTCGATCCCTTGCTTCCGGCCAACGTGTACGCCGGCACCAAGGGCGATGCGGTCTTCAAGAGTTTTAACGGCGGCCAGCAGTGGATCTCGCAACGCAAGGGGTTGGAAGGCGTGACCATTACCTCGGTGGTACATGAAATCAAGTTCGTTCCGGGATCGAGCCAGCATATTTTTGCGGCCACGTCAATGGGCGTCTTCGAAACGGAGAATGCCGGCGACACCTGGGCCAAACGCATGGACGGGATGATCGAAGTCCTCATGGTCGTCACGATCGACGTGGACCCCAACCAGCCGCAGACCCTGTACGCCGGCACCAGTGGGGGCGTCTATCGTTCGCTCGATGGAGCCAGGCATTGGACAAAGGTCAACAACGGCCTGGTGCCGCCCGAGGTACTGAAAGCGTCGCGCGCCCTCAGCGTGGTGAAAATCAAGATCGACCCCCACGCGCCTCGCACCGTCTATACGGCCACGTTAAAAGGCCTCTTTAAAACAACCGATGGCGGGGAATCCTGGCAACGGATCGGTGAAACCCTGCCCGACCAATTTTTCAGCGATCTCATTCTCAACCCGATGACCCCCGGCGTGGTGTACGTGGCGAGTCGAGCCGGGGTCCATATCAGCCGAAACGGAGGCCAGACCTGGGATGCGGCCAATAAGGGGCTGACCAATCTCAACATTCGGGCTTTGGTTATCAGTCAAACGGACCCTTCAACCTTGTACGTCGGCACGAATCGCGCAGGTCTTTTCCGGTCACACAACGAAGGCAGGACGTGGGACCCTCTTCCGCTGGTCCTGGCTCAGCAGCCATAACGCTCTTCTTCTTGCAGAGGGTCGGGTACTGTACTATAGTTATAGTACTTGCAAGAGGCTGAAGATCCTCGACAACGTCTCCCCTTCTCGCCCATGGACATCACCCGACGCAAATTGTTTCAACTTGGCAGCTTTGGCACCCTGGTGGGACTCGGCAGTCTTACCGCCGGATGCGACCTCGGTAGCATGTTTGCCGTCCCTGCCCGCGAAACACATTATTTCACGCCCAATGAAAAATTTTATACCGTCAATTACATGGACTCTCCGTACAACCTCTCGCGCGACCTGGACCAGGAACAATGGCAAATGGTGGTCAAGGGCGCAGTCGCCAACCCCATGGTGCTCAAATGGCGAGACCTCCTGAATCGCAGACCGTTCGACCAGGTCTCCACCCTCATGTGCATCGATACCCTGCCGGGAGGAACGAGTCTCGGCAATGCCATCTGGCGGGGAATTTCCCTGAAGGAGTTACTGCTTGAAGCCGGGGCCGACGCGGAGACCGCAAGAGACGTCATTGTTCGGGGAGCCGACGCCTACCATGACAGCATTCCCTTTGAACGGGCCATGCACGATGAAGTGATGTTGGCCTACCTGATGAACGGGGAAAAACTTCCGAAGGCCCATGGTTTTCCGGTCCGCTTGATCGTCCCCGGGTTATACGGGATCAAGAACGTCAAGTGGATTACGGAAATTGAAGTGTACAACGGAGACTATCAGGGCTACTGGCAGCGCAAAGGGTGGACCGACGATGGCACGATCCATATTTTTTCCCGAATCGACAGTCCGGGCCATTACCAGGATATCCGCGGCCCCAACGTGCAGTTCCGCGGCATTGCCTTCGGCGGGCCCAATTCCATTGCGCAGGTACAACTGAGTTTCGACCAGGAGAAAACGTGGCTCGATGCCACCATCGAACCGCCCCAATCCCCCTGGTCCTGGGTGGTCTGGAACTATCAGCGACCC
>JAJDZI010000065.1 GCA_022824735.1 Nitrospirales bacterium | reverse complement strand
GCCCGTAAAAGCAGATCCTTCGCAGGTCCTTCGCTTCGCTCAGGACAAGCTCAGGATGACAACTTGGGTGTGTTCTTACGGATGACGCCCCCTCAACCCATCGACTGAAACTGTCAACGAATTACTGAACACATACAATCCTCGTCTTCTCCTTCTGTCATCCTTGACATCTTTAATCGAGGATGACAGAGGGGGAGAGTCGGGGATGACAGAAGAAGAGAATGAAATGTGTCACCGAATCAGTAAACGTTGTCATTCCCGGCCGTCAAATGCTAGATCTGCGTTTCATGGACCCTTCCCGGCAACTGGCAACCCTATTCCGGCAATACGCAGCGTTTCAATGGGACCCGGACAACGGCTTTGTGCTGGCCTCGGGCGAAACAAGCCCGTATTACGTGGACTGCCGAGCCCTACTCGCGCATCCTGATGCCCGGTGGCTCGTGGCGCAACTCGCGTGCGCGGCCATTCGCGATCTTCCCTTCGACGCAGTGGGCGGCTTGGAAATCGGAGCCATTCCCCTGGCCACAGCTATATCCGATTATGCCTTTGCGACTCAACCCCGGAAAATCTACCGCACCTTTGTCGTGCGCAAACAAGCCAAGGATCATGGACTGGGAAAACGAATCGAAGGCGCAATCAAGCCCAACGATCGCGTACTGGTCGTCGATGACGTGCTGACAAGCGGCGGGTCGCTCCTGCAAGCCATCCAAGCCGCCGGGGAAGCGCAACTGCACGTCTCGCACGCCCTGGTCATCGTGGACCGGCAGGAACGGGACGGCAAACAGAAAATCGAAGCGCAGGGGGTGTCATTGATCAGCCTGTTAACCCTGGACGATTTAAAAACCGCCCAACCCGGCCTGTGATTGACACCCGGCTAATAGCTGATGTCGAAGATCGCCTTGACGCCCGACAGGATCGAAGTGATCGCGCCGAATCTCAAGCGACGTCTGTCGGGCGTCACGGCAACGATCGTGCGGTTGTTGCCGGTGCAGGCCAAGTCGATCGGGATCGTGGCGACCGGGCCGGGTCTGCCGGCTCACGTCCCCCACGTCCCGCTATGGTCCGTGATCAGGACGTCCGGGCGGACGTGCCGGGTTTGGCACGCGCGGCGCAACACCGAGATGCTCATGGGTCTCGTCCTGCGTCACGTTTTCAGAAAGCACCTCAAGCTCGTGTTCACCTCCGCCTCGCAACGACATCACACGCACTACACCCGCTGGCTGATTTCAGGCATGGATGCCGTCGTCGCCACGTCACGCAAATCTGCATCCTATCTGCGCCGGCCGTCGCGCGTGATCATACATGGAATCGACACCGCGACGTTTCGTCCCCCCGAGAACCGGCGCGCGCACCGGCGTTCGCTCGGCCTGCCCGAAAACGTGACCATCGGGTGCTACGGACGCATCCGGCACCAGAAAGGCACGGACGTGTTCGTGGACGCGATGCTCGCGGTGTTACCCCAGCACACCGGCGTGACCGCCCTGGTGATGGGCCGGGCCGCGCACAAGCATGTTCCGTTTCTCCAAGACCTGCGCGAAAAGGTGACACGCGCTGGGCTCCAGGACCGAATCCTGTTCCTGCCGGAAGTGCCGGTGGAGGAGATGCCGCGCTGGTATCAGGCGCTCGACCTGCTCGTGGCCCCGCAGCGCTGGGAAGGCTTCGGGCTGACCCCACTCGAAGCGATGGCATGCGGTGTACCGGTCATCGCCACAACGGTCGGGGCATTCGACGAGTTGGTGGTGGAAGGCAAAACCGGACGCCTGATCCCCCCCGGCGACGCAGAGCAAATGCGCGCCGCGGTCGATGCAACACTAGCCTCACCCGCCACGCTACAGCAATGGCCGGCAGCAGCCCGACACCACGTTGAGGCAGGATTTCGAATCGAGGACGAGGCAGCAGCCCTCAACACGCTCTACAGGGAACTGCTGGACGGTGGCGTACCGGAAGACAAATAGTTTACGGAAGTACTAGAATATAGTATCATTCAGGCGTGAAACGCAAGCATGAGAGAACGCTTGCATTAATCTTCAAACATCCTGTCAGCGGCAATATCAAATGGACAGATGTGGTGGCGCTTTTCAGGGAACGAGGTGCCGTCATCGAAGAACGCGAAGGCTCACGTATGTCGGTTTTTATTTTCAACAGGGTCCACGTCTTTCATCGGCCGCATCCCTCACCCAATACTCACAAGGGGGTTGTCACAACAATCAGAAAATTCCTGGAAGAGAACGGAGTCAGACCATGAACGTCATGACGCTCGGGAACATGAAGGCAAAAATTGTGTTTGATCAGGATGCGGAATTGTTCCGTGGAGAGATCCTGGGATTAACCGGCAGCGCGGATTTTTACGGGAAAACGGTGGCTGAGTTGAAGCGTGAATTCAAAAAGTCCCTGAAAGTCTATCTGGATGAGTGTGCACTGCGAGCAATCGCTCCGTATAAATCATACTCCGGCAAATTTGTCGCCCGGGTTGGTCCGGACATTCACGAAATGATCAGCATTGCGGCGGCAGATGAGGATCAAACTTTAAACGCCTGGGTGAAAGACACCTTAACGCAAGCGGTTTCTTCATATGAGCGCACATAGGGTGATTGGCATTGGATGCAAAGGAAGACTTGATCGTGTCGAAAGTCTTACACATGCATTTCGGCAAGGACGGCGGCGCAGAACGCTTCTTCGTTAATCTGGTCAATGCGCTGGGAGAGCGCGGCGTGGAGCAACGATTCATCATTCGCCCACGGCGTACGTGGCGGAGAGAAATCGAAGCGCTTGGCCCGATCATCGAAAATCATTGCCGATACATCTCGCTTTCAAGTCTTTTACTGGCATGGCGGTTGCGCAGAATGCTCCAACGGTGGCAGCCTGATGCCATCATGGCGTGGATGTCCCGCGCCGGCAAGCTTATTCCTGACTGGCCGGGGGCAGTGAAGCTGGCGCGGCTCGGGAACTTTCCTCCGCACTTGAGGCACTTTCACCGTTGCGATGCGTTGGTCGGCAACGTGCCAGGCATCAGGAGTCACTGCAAAGATCTGGGCTGGACTCGGCCCGTGTACACCATCTCCAACTTTCCCCGCGAAGTGAGCCCAGTGCCTGTGGCGAGGGCCGAACTCGACACGCCAGAGGATGTCTTTTTGATCTCGGGTTCCGGCCGGTTCTTGTCAAGAAAAGGACACGATCTACTGATCCGCGCGGCTGCGCAAATCCCGGACGCATGGCTTTGGCTCATCGGCGACGGGCAGGAACGCCGAGCGCTGGAAAAACTGGCGCATAGCGTGGGTATAGCCGACCGCACCCGTTTTGTTGGTTGGGTGGAAGAACCGATCCACTATGTCGCCGCAACGGATGTCTTTGGAATGCCGTCACGTCGCGAGCCGCTCGGCAACGTGGTCCTAGAGGCATGGCAAGCCGGCGTGCCGGTGGTTGCGACCCGTAGCGAAGGACCGCGTTGGTACATGACCGATAGCGAGAATGGTCTGCTCGTTGATATCGACTCTCTTGATGCCTTTGTCACGGCGGTGCGCCGATTGCGTAACGATAATGGACTTGCCCAGACGCTGGTCGCAGGCGGCCGCAGGCAGTTGGAAGAGACGTTTAACAAGGATCGAATCGTCGATCAATACCTAGAACTTTTCGCTGGCAATCTGAATGGCGATGAAATGTGACGGAAGCGGCGATGCGGATTTTAATCATCCACCTTTCCCACAGCCACCGCGACCGCTCTAGTTCCACCAATTTCTGACCATCCACTCGGGCTTACATTGGGGATGGTCAACGCAGCAACAAGAGGGCTCGAAAAAGAGCATGCTCGGGACAATAAGAAAACGTATTTCTCATTCTTCGACAAGAAAAAATGTTGGAATTTGGTTACAAAATTATCGGATACGAAAAGCCCAGCCGTTACGTGTGCGAGGAAAACTCTTAATGCTTGCCTTTGGCCCTCGTGGTTTGAGGGCTCGTGGCAAGGTTAAGTCCCGTCGGTTTTTCCCACCCTTTTGCAGCGTCTTGGGGCAATGCGGTATTGCGTCAGTCTATATCGGTGACCAGGCAAGTCTTGAGCGCGAACTTTGTTTGGCTGATGGTCTACCGCATGTGCTTGTCAATCTCGTCAATGAAGATCAAGATGATCTTGAACTATACAAGATTCCGACTGATTTATTGCGAAATATAACCGCGGCATTCAACTCTCACGAAATTGCAGGAATCATAAGAGACAAGAAAAAAACCAATCTATTCTTCTCCGAAAACCATATATCCGTACCGGGACGAAACCTCGATGAAAGAACCGATGTGTTCAGTAACGCGAGATTCGGGACGAACGCGGGAGCATTTATTGTCGACAATTTACAAGAATTGGATGAGGAACGTTACAATACGCAATTTATCGATACGACGGTGCCATTCAAAGATTCGGTTTATTTTACATGTATCAGGTTGATGTGCATCGGCACGCACCTGATGCGAATCTATATTCGCGCTAGAGACGTGCGCGAACAAAATCCATCAGTGCATAGCAAGGATACTCCGAAAGATCCTGAACTTCTCGATTATCTGCATGAAGAACTTGTGGCGCCACGGTTGGAAGCATTTCGTGCATTAAGTTACCGTATCGGACATCTCTTGGGTCCGGGGTTCTATGCACATGACGTGTTAATCGAAAACAAGACCGGCCAACTATTCTTGTGCGAAACCGGATTCAAGTTTTACGACGATACATATGAGGAACGGATGATCGGTGTCGTCAGCAATAGAAATTTTCTAACCAATGTATCCGATCACGAAACGTATGCCGGATACGCAGCTTCCGTTTTCGTAACCTACTGCGCTGAAATGGGGGTCTTGTAGATCCGTTCCTTTGGTGCATGCCGCAAACCTTCCCCCAATTTCAGATAGGGTGTTCAGGGTTGAATCCAAACGATGACGCCTTTCACTACTCCATTGGATGATGCGTAGACTTTTCGTAATCTGGAGGACGCAACCCAGTTTGACAACAGGAATCCAGATTTCTCGGTATAACGATAATTGAGCACTGTTGCTTCTGGACGAGACTCGGTCAATGGTCAAGCAGATTATCTGTATCAACTGGGGGACCAGATTTGGTTCGCCCTACATTAACAGACTGTATGCGATGGTGGAGCGAAATATCACTCCCCCTTTTCGCTTTGTTTGCTTCACCGACCGGAATAATGGTATCCGGCCCGAAGTCGAGTGCCATCCCCTGCCGCTGACCCCTGTCGAGATACCCGTAACCCAAAAGGGAGTTTGGGGCAAATCCCGTCTCTGGGGTACCAGGTTGGCCGATCTTGCGGGTCCGGTGTTGTTCCTCGACCTTGATATTGTTATCACCGGCAATCTGGATGAACTGTTCAGCTATGGTCGGAGTGACGATGTGATTCTTGCACGTAATCCTGTCAGGCCGTTGGAAAGGCTTGGTCAAACCTCCGTTTTTCGCTTTCCCGTGGGCAAGCTTGCCCCTCTTCAGGAAATGTTCAGCAAAAACCCGTCTGGCATTGCCGAGGAATATGTCTATGAGCAGCGCTTTGTCACTCGCCGTGCCCCAGGCGGCATCAAATTCTTTCCCGGACGATGGATCCAACATTTTCGACTTCAGTGTATGCGTAGATTTCCCATGAACCTTTTTCTTCAGCCTAAACTTCGCGCAAGAACAAAAATCGTGATTTTCCCTGGAGGAATGCATCCTGAGCATGGAATCCGCGGTGGCTGGAGAGGTCGTGAGGGAATCAATGGCACTGAGCACCTGCTTGGATACCAACGACTGAAATTAGACAATGAAAACTTTTTTTCTTACCTGCCACATTACACGTTACCAACCCAGTGGATTATTGAAGCATGGCGCGACTAGTCAATCTTATAGCGGCCAAGCTAGCTGGTATCTTGTCCATTCGCATCACCGCCTTTCTGTCATTTCTCCCCAAAAGCATGAAGCTCCATCATAAAATTGCGAGATTGTTCGGATATGAATTGATTAAGCACAAAAAACACTCGGCTCTGAATTCGGACCTTATGTATCTGATAAAGCGACATGCCATAGAACTTGTGCTGGACGTCGGCGCGCACTCCGGGCAATTTGGAGCAATGCTAAGAAAAGAAGGATATAAAGGGGAAATTCATTCGTTTGAACCAGTGAGCGAGACTTTTGAGTTGCTGAGAGCAACGTGTTCTGGCGATCAGAGTTGGTTCGTTCACCAAGTAGCCATGGGAGACGTTTGTGGGAAAACCCCCATTCACGTGACTAAGGGTTCGACACTTTCTTCCTTTCTCAAGCCTAATGATTATGGGAAAGAAAGTTTCAAAGGAATAAAGGTCATATCCGAAGAAATGGTCGAAGTCAGTACTATCGAAAATTTTCTGACTACTCAAGTGACGGATTATGATAAGAAACGAATTCTATTGAAAATGGATACACAGGGATACGACCTCAAGGTTTTCAGGGGTGCACTCCAGGTGATGGAAAGCATCGTTTGCGTCTTGTCGGAAATTTCCGTGACGCCAATCTATGCCAGTATGCCGCACTATCTTGATGTCCTCAAGGAATATGAAGAATATGGTTTCGTTGTTCTAGGCTTCTACCCTGTCAGCAGGAAAGATAATCTTTCACTCATAGAATTGGATTGCACGTTGCTGAACAGTAAATACGCATGATTGAGGGCTTATCACTCGCCACGAAATCCCAATCTTCTGACAGCATGCAAGTCATTTACGGTGCCAACGAAAACTACGTTCTGCCGGCCCTGGTGTCGATCTGGTCCATGTGGCGAAACGCCAGCCAACCGGTTGAAGTGACGCTCTATGTTGAGAACATGCAACAGCGTAGCCTGGATTTGATTGAGCTGGCCCGTGATCGACTTGGGGTGCCCGTCCGGGGGGAGTGTTTTGATGAAACAGGATTTGAGGAATATGCTTCCCAGGCCATGGCGTATCCTGTAGTCAGTCTGTTGCCGCTGGTCCTGCCTCGCCTCGTGGAAGGCCGGTGTCTGTTTATTGATGTCGATACCCTGGTCATGGGAGACATTTGGGAACTGCTGTCGGCAGATCTGAACGGGATGCCTATCGGAGCCTGTGTGGATATGGGCCAAGTGCTGATGGAAGACAGGACTTGCAAGGTGAGAGTATTGGACCTGATTCATCCTTCGCGTGCCAAACTCAAGAGGAAAACCAACATCGACCGAATCCGGAACCTTGGCTTTGTTCCGGGAGAAAATTATTTCAACAGCGGTGTCTTGATCATGGACTGTGGGGTCATTAGAGACCAATACCCTGATTGGGAAAGTCTTGCCAGCATGGACAAGCTACGACCTTACACCAGTATGCCGGATCAGGACCGATTGAACGAATTCTTTGCAGGTCGTTGGTTCAAGTTGCCGTTGAAATGGAACGTGCGCACCGGGCTCAAAAGGGATTTTGAATGGATGCCGTACAAGTACCGGGATATTTCGGAAAATTTGCGGGCTCAGATTCAGGAGGCAATCCAAGACCCAAAGCTATGGCACTTTACGGGGAAGAGAAAACCATGGATTAGCCGATATAGAAACTCTTTGCTATTAAGATCGCGGCAAGGATTCAGGGATTACGCGAAAGTTTTTGGCGAATTTCATGCCAAACTCGGTGACGTAAAGGAATTATCAGATACGTGATTTAACGCCGAGTGCCCTGTTTGCACTCAAATTGCCGTATAGCGTCCTCATAAAGATCCAGAATTTTTGGCACGACGGCATCAGCGGCATAGCACTTTTTATATACGTTTAACGCGTTTTGTGCCCGCATTCGACAACCATCCGGTCTTGTATGGCTTTTCGTAGCCCATCAGCAAGCGAGGCTTTATCGCCTTTGTCGACGAGTATTGCCGATGCGTCATCAAGCACTTCCGTAATCTTCCCCTGATTTGCGACATGTGCTAAGTGTAGTTTTCCGGCAGAACGGAGTCAGACCATGAACGTCATGACGCTCGGGAACATGAAGGCGAAAATTGCGTTTGATAAGCGTCAAACATACGCATCTCAACCTTGAAGACCGCTCCACCGGCTGAACAGTTCTTCAACTGCCAGATCAGAAAGCGATCCGCCGGACGCCGGCGACCACGTCGAAATGGGTATCGTTGCTCAACACCGGGAGAGCGTGCTGGCGGGCGAGCGCCGCGATCCAGGCGTCATTCGGCGGGATGGGAGTACCCAGTCGTTTCAATTCCAAGCGGATGTCGGCGTAGGCATCCGCCGTGACCGAGGTCACGGCGGCGATGTCGGCCAACGGCAAATAGCGACGCAGCCATTCCTCGTAGCGGCTGCGATAACGGGATTGGCGAATGCCGAAATAATACTCACCAAGGACGACGCTTGGCACGACAAGCCGGTCGGCAGATCGAAAAGCGCCCTCCACTGTGGCACGCCCTTCCACCCACGCGGATAAGGCATTGGTGTCGAGGATCATGGGAGGTCTTCTGGGGAGAGGGTCTCGAATTCCTGTTCAATCACAGTGAGGACGCGGCGATTTTCGTCCGAGAGGTCGGAGAGCCCGCCGAACCCGGCCATCCAGGGCACCTCGGTTTCGCTGGTGCAGCGGCGGAGTTGTTGCTCAAGCGCTTCGGTAAAAAACTGCTTCAACGTCATGCCGCGGCCAGCCGCAAGAGCCTTGGCCTGCCGGAAGGTGGCGTCAGGCAGTTCAACCGTCGTTTTCATTCCCCCATATTTCCATAATTACAGGAGCTTCGTCAAGACAAGGTGATTGCCTGAGCTGGTTGATGAATGCCGAGGAAGCGTAAACTTCCCCTGATTTGCGACATGTGCTAAATGTAGCTTTCCGGCAGAACGGGGTCAGACCATGAACATCATGACGCTCGGGAACATAAAAGCAAAAATTGTGTTTGACCAAGATGCGGAATTGTTCCGTGGAGAGATCCTGGGACTAACCGGTAGCGCAAATTTTTACGGCAAAACGGTGGTTGAGTTGAAGCGTGAATGCAAAAAGTCCCTGAACGTCTATCTGAATGAGTGTGCACGGAGAGCAATCGCTCCGTATCAATGATACTTCGGCAAAAGGGAAATGTTGGCGGGGTAGGGAGCAAGTGACCGAGGGTGGCA
>JAJDZI010000048.1 GCA_022824735.1 Nitrospirales bacterium | reverse complement strand
TCGCCGATACACTCTCGTCAGCCCGCCATCCGGAATAATAACAGGTAGATGTATTGCTGTTGAGAGCGTGGAATCGGCTATTCCGGTTCAGGAACCTTCCACGCCTCTCTCGCTAACGGCGACTTCCCCGCTCGAAGGGTCCAGCGTCATTGCCACAAGGCCGTGAACCTTGGGATTACTGATGGCCTGTCTTCTGAACACCGGAAGATTTGTGCCATTGGGCCTTCGCGCGGACGGGGTTAGCAGCCCATCAAGATCAGTGGCAACTGCCTCGGCCCCCAGCCCGTTGCAGAAGCCATAGTCGCTGTCGTGAGTAAGCTTGGGCCAGTCCGCATGCATCGGCCGCAAGTCTTTGATCGTTCCGTCAAAATGGCAGGAGAAGCGAGAGTAATAGGCGGTACGAGGCTTATTCGGTTCACTCACGTTTTTCAGAAACAAAAATTTTATCTCAGCCTCAGCCGTCTCAGGCTCCAAGGAACTGTAAAAGACGGGGAAAGAACCATCCGAGAAACGAGTTCTATTTTCGGCTTTCTCAAGTTGTGGTTTAGGCCTGAACACCTCGTCACACAAGTCTTCAGGATTGTCAGTGGCATTGTGAGATGCCAACAAGTCGAGCATCTCATTGACGTTCTCGTCGTCAAATCCCTGTGTGCGAAGAAAATCTATGTCTTGTAGCTGACTTGCCAACCGGAACACGTCCGTCTGCAGCGATTCGGTAGCGATCAATTCAAGCAAGCTTACCTTCCCGTGACCAGTTCAACGTACTCTCTCACCAAGAGTAGATTTTCCATTGAACCCTCCAGCAACAGGTCCATAGGCGTCTTGCCTTTCAAAACGTCTTGGGGCTCTCCCAGCCATTCGTTTTCAACGGTTTCGTCTTGAAAAAGTGCGGAAAGCAATTTTCGGATCTGAAAAAGATGGACGATTCGGTCTTTTGCATCCCGTCCTGTAAGGGTCTCGTACCCTTGAAGTACATCGTTCACATATGTCAACCGGGAAGGCTCAAATCCCAGCAGGATACAAGCTGATTCCGGTCCTAAATGCCATGTGTCGAGAAGTTTGTTGACGAACTGAACCGGGCCTGTGATTCTGCCGCGGTAGGAGGGGCGTGTTGTTGCTTGTGCTTCATCAGGAATGGTTGCTTTCTGTAACCCGACGACTACCAATGGTGGATGCAGCCGATCTTGCGCGTGCAATCGCAATTGAACCACCGCAGAGGAACGCCCTAGCCGCAATTCAATTACAGTTGAAGAAAACTCACTTTCGGAAGAAAGTAAGGATGGTGCATCAGTGTAGGGTGATGTCTTCACGGTTGATATGGGCATTGAACTTTGGAATTTACTGACTTTCCTCAGTTCGTCCAAAACCCTCTCTGTTGTTAGCGATTGCTCGGTTGCTTCTATTGCGGTGGCACCTGATTCGGATGGAGGTAAGTTGACGCGTGAAACCTGTTCCGATGCAACAGTCTGTCCCTGACCGAGAGTTGGAAGTGGATGTGTTCCTATACTCATTCAGCTAAGCCTTCCGTTTCCAAGCCGATGCTGTCGAGAAATGTATTCAGCAGTTGCTCTAGGTGATTAGCACGGTTTTCGAGTCCGCGGACCTTACCGTCGGCGCGATAGACGGCGCTACAGAAAAGAGTCAAGGACGCAACCCTTGTCCGATCTTGGAATGCGTGGAAAATAGCATTCCATCTTTCATCGTAGTTATCGACTTCGAGATTGATCCCAGGATGTTGAACGGCGCTGCCGAATGCGCTCAGGTCGAGTTTGAGGTTGGCCGCAGGTAGCCGTGCTAGGTAGTTGCTGACATCTTCTTGGGCGCCGTTCAGTCCAAGATATAGAGTAGGTTTGATAGCTATTATACGGATCGATACGGTCGGCAACGACTTGTGTAGCGCTTCCTCGCTCAGCGAGATGCAGTCCTTACAAATTGTCAAGTCGTTTTCCGTCCTCAAATTATTGAAAGCAAGAGACATCCTGTCAACGGATATATCGATAACGCCATTCCCATTGAACAGGGTCACGCGAACGCGTACGTCCGAAAGCAAATTGCCCCCGGCCACGTGCATGTCACGCGTGTTGATCCTAAACCGAGGATGAATCGTCTCGTAGAAGGTCTTGAGCACGCTCACGTTGCTACTCGGCAGATCAAATGCCGGGGTGGCGAACTCGACGTCATATGTCACATCTATATGCTTAATGCTGGCCTTCATCTTCACCCACCAGGCTCGATACAGAAAAATAGATTCTCTCATTCAGAACGATAACTTACCTGTAGTGCTAGATCAAGCTAGGAATGTCACGACGATACGACGAACATGGGCAGATACTGCCCCTATGCGGAGTAAAACGGAAGGGTCTGCACGACGGAGGGGTGGCGTTGTCCGTCCATCTCCACCTGCAAAGTGGTGCCCGGCGCGGTGAAGTCGCGTAGGGGAAACGCAAAGGCAAGGGTCTTGTTCAGGGTGGGGGAGTGAATCGCGCTGCTGACCCAGCCGACTTCTCGATCGTCGCTGAATACCTTGGCATCGGGCAGGGGAATCGTTTCCGAATTGATGATCAGGCCCACCAGCCGTCGCTTGACCGTGCCGTACGTGTCCATGCGTGCCACGACTTCCTGTCCTGGGTAACATCCCTTGCTCAGGCTGAAGGCTTTTCCTTCGAGGTTGGCTTCGGGCGGCACGATGCGTTCATTCAAATCCGGTCCCAGCTTGGGGATGCCCGCTTCGATGCGCAGGGATTCCCGTGCTTCCGTCCCGAATGCCCGGAGGTTAACGGCTTTTCCGGCTTCCCATAACCGGCTCCAGGCTTGGTCCAGGGCCTCATTCGGCATCAGGATTTCAACGTCGCGTTCGCCGGTTTCCTGTGTCGTGGCTATCAGGGTCGCTTGGCCGTCCGGGTCATGAGTCAGAAAGTTGCCGGTTTTCAAGCCGGCGACGTCGATATCGAACACCTGCCGGACAAGGTCCGGGGCCTTGGGGCCGCTGACCAGAATAATGCCCCAGGTCTCTCCACAGTTCTTCATTTTGGCTTTGGTGCCGTAGAGCAAAAATTTGCGAAAGGTGTCGTGGGTGACGGCTCCTGTTTCGCCCACGTCTTCCACCAGGAGAGATTCCTCAAGCCGATAGACCCGGAAGTAGCTCAGCATCTTGCCTTTGTGCGTCATGAAACTCGAATACAGCCAATCGCCGGATTGGAGGGGCAGAATGTCGTTGCTGATAATGCTTTGCAGCCAGGTGACGCGATCGTCTCCCGTGACCGTCAGCTTTCCTCGATGGGAGAGATCGGCAATCCCCACGCCCGTCCTGACCGCGTGATGTTCGGCAATGGGGTCGCCATAATGGACCGGCATTTCCCATTCTCCCGCAGGACCGAACAGGGCTCCCAGTTGTTGATGGGTGATATGCAGGGCAGACTGTTTCATGCCGGACGGGGTTGAGTCACTTCCTGGAGCAGGGCCAGGGTTCGGGAGGAAAACTCATTGCGTGAGACGATTTTGTCGATACCGAGTTCCTTGGCCTGCCGCCACGTGTCGATTTCTTCGTGATTGGCAAACGCCAGGACCGGCACGTGGTTCAAGGCCGCATCGTTTTTGGCGGTCTTCAGCAATGTGGCGGCATCGAGCCCGGGGTCGTTCATGTTCAGCACAATGGCCGTCGGGGCTTGAGCTTTGGACTTTTCGAGAACGTCATCGGAAGATTTGACGCGCTTGAGCCCATAACCGGCCGGTTTAAACGCATCACGAATCTTCGTATAGAAAAAAACGTCGGTCACCCCTACGAGCACGATTTTTTCCTGTTCCACGAGTCAACCTTTCTTCTGGTCGAGCAACCTTCGGTGGTTGTCTTCCCGGATCAATGCCTGGTCACCGGTTCTGGTTTCAGACCATTGGCTGGATTATTTTCATCCGATTCCCAGTTCAACGGGTTGTATTGAATGTATTCACGGACGTCATGCAGGGATTGTTCATCCCGGATAACGTGGTCGTAAAAGGATCGTTGCCATAATTTGGCATTGAATGGTTGCCAACCTTTCTTGTGAACGCCTTGGATGTATAACTTGGTCGTCAGCGTTTTGAATCGGTGTATCACGTTGGACAGGGACAACGTAGGGACAACCCCCTGTGGTTGTCCATCTGGGAGGGGACGCGGTTCATGCGGGACGGCACGGGGGCCGTCCCCTACAACGACGATGATGCCGTGGATATGGTTAGGCATAACCTGGAATTGGTCTATCTGGATACCGTGATAGAATATCGGCAATTCATTCCAGGTTTTTCTCACCATGCCCCCCGCCGCATTTGTAATCATCTGGCTATCAATGATTGCGCCGAATAATTCCTTTCGGTTTTGCGTACAAAGAGTCACGAAATAATAGCCTGCCTGGGAATAATCGTGGTGCTGTAACCGATTCGATTTTCTGTTGGGCACGTAGGGACAACTCCCTGTGGTATCCGTCTCGGAGATGGCCTATGGTTCATGCGGGACGGCACGGGGGCCGTCCCCTACAACGACGATGATGTAGGGACAACCCCCCGTGGTTGTCCTCTTTAGTTCATCAAGGCAATCAGTCGCATCATCGCGCGTTTCGCGGGCTTATAGTCGGCATTGAACGTCACGGCGGTTTTGTAGGAATCGATGGCGCGCTTCCAATCGCCTTGTCGTTCATACACGCGTCCCAGGTTCATGTGCGGATAGGCCGGGCTTTCATATCGCTTGGCCTTGGTCGCCCGTTCGAGCCAGGGAATCGCTTCATTCAAGCGGTTCAATTCGATCAGATAGGCCCCGATGTCGTTATACGGATTCCCGAAGTCCGGGTCCGTTCGGATGGCCCGATGACATTCTTCAATGGCTTCGTCCAACTGACCCATGAAGCTGTAGGTCCACCCGAGGAAAGTATAGGCTTCGGCCGTCGGGAAAGCATCGATGGAATTCTGGTAGAGTTTAACGGCATCATCCAGCTTGCCGTTCATCTGACATTCGTAGGCCTGCTGGAATAAGTTCCACGCGGTCAGCTTATCCTCTTCCCGCCCTTCACCCTGTTGAAGAAAATCCTGCTGGTTCATTGACTATCACTCCCCCCTTGAGGGGGAGTCGCAAGCAGCCAAGCCGGCAGGTGCCGGCTGCTGCGGTGGGGGGAACAACTCTTTTCACCCATACAATCCCTATTCGCCCTTCAATTTGTGACGAACGAGCCCGGCGGTGCGTTTCCCCGATAACAGCATCGACCCGAAAGCCGGGCCCATACGGGGAGAACCGTCCACGGCAGCCACGGCCAACCCGGTCACGAAACAGTTCGGGAAGACCTCGCGGGTATTTTCTACAACCATCGCCTCGGAACGCGCAACCCACATGGCTCCGTTGCCGGGAACCGTTTGATAGAGTCCGCGTTGGTTCAGCAAGCCGACCACCACCGCGTCATGGCCGGTGGCATCGACGACGACTTTCGACTCGAGCGCGATCGGATCGACGTGGATGAGATCATGCCCGGCCATCTCCGCCGTTGTATTATTGACCACGACGCCTTCGAGCGTCCCTTCGCCGCGCAGAATCAGGTCCACGACCCTGGTCAGATTCAGCACCTTGGCCCCGGCTTCATAGACCGAGGCAATGAGGCGGGCGGTGGCGTGCGGGGGATCCACAATTCGCATGCCCGCGCATTCCTTGACCGGTTTACACGGGACGCCCATGCTCTCGAGGATCTCGTGGGCCGGTTCGCACAGGGTGGCTTTGTTCATGAGGTATCCGCCGGACCAGAATCCTCCGCCCAGCGCGAGACTTTGTTCGAGCAACAGGGTGCGAAATCCTTGTTCGGCCAGGTCATGAGCGCAGACCAGACCGGACGGCCCGCCGCCCACGACAATCACGTCACTTTCGATGAGCTGGTCAAATTCTTTATAAAATTCGCGCGCGATGTGGCGGGTGACGTCCCGTTCACGAAGCGGCGCCGGCTGGAGATTATCCATGGCAGACATTCCTCTATGGCCCTCTAAATGACCCTCTCCCGCATGCCTCCCCTCTCCCCCACTTCTCCCCTCTCCCTCCGGGAGAGGGCCAGGGTGAGGGGGGCCAGGGCCAGGGTGAGGGGGTGCAAGGTACGAGTCTTCCGTCGGTTACGGGTTATTGGGGTGCACATACAGTTCCCCACCGGTTTTGCGAAACTCGTCGGCTTTTTCTCGAAGCCCGGTTTCCAGGGCCTGCCGTTCATCCATATCGAGTTGAGCGGCATAATCCCGCACGTCCTGCGTGATTTTCATCGAACAGAACTGGGGCCCGCACATCGAGCAGAAATGGGCGCCCTTCGCGGCGTGGTCGGGTAGCGTGGCATCGTGATAGGCCCGGGCCGTGTCGGGATCCAGTGAGAGATTGAATTGATCTTCCCACCGGAACTCGAACCGGGCTTGCGACAACGCGTTATCGCGGCGTTGTGCTCCCGGGTGCCCCTTGGCCAAATCCGCAGCATGCGCGGCGATCTTGTACGCGATGACGCCGGCCTTCACGTCCTCTTTCGTCGGCAGGCCGAGATGCTCTTTGGGCGTGACGTAACACAGCATGGCGCACCCGTACCAGCCGATCATGGCTGCCCCGATCCCCGACGTAATGTGGTCATAGCCGGGCGCGACGTCAGTCGTAAGGGGTCCCAAGGTATAGAATGGGGCCTCGTGACACGCTTCCAATTGCCGTTCCATGTTTTCGTGGATCATGTGCATGGGCACGTGGCCGGGTCCTTCGATCATCACCTGCACGTCATGCTCCCAGGCGTGTCTGGTCAATTCGCCCAACGTCTCGAGTTCGGCAAACTGCGCTGCGTCGTTGGCATCGGCAATCGAGCCGGGTCGCAATCCGTCCCCGAGACTGAAGGAGACGTCATACGCCTTCATGATCTCGCAGATTTCCTCGAAGTGGGTATATGCAAAATTTTCCTGGTGATGCGCCAGACACCATTTGGCGTGGATGGATCCCCCTCGTGAAACGATACCGGTCATCCGGTTTGCGGTGAGGGGCACGTAGGCCAATTTGACGCCGGCGTGGATGGTGAAATAATCGACCCCCTGTTCAGCCTGCTCGATCAGCGTGTCCCGGTACAGTTCCCACGTCAGGTCTTCAGCCTTCCCGCCGACTTTTTCCAAGGCCTGATAAATGGGAACGGTTCCGATGGGCACGGGGGAATTGCGAATAATCCATTCCCGGGTCTCATGAATATTTTTGCCGGTGGACAGGTCCATGACCGTATCGGATCCCCACCGGATAGCCCAGATCATTTTTTCGACTTCCTCTTCAATCGACGACACCACCGCGGAATTGCCGATATTGGCGTTGATCTTCACCAGAAAATTCCGGCCGATGATCATAGGCTCGATTTCCGGGTGATTGATATTGGCCGGAATGATCGCGCGGCCGCGGGCGACCTCATCACGAACGAATTCCGGCGTGATGGCGTCGGGAATCGTCGCGCCCCAGGCCTGGCCGGGATGTTGAACAACCCCACGGGGCCCGCCGTTCGACGGGGCTTGCGCATCCCGCAATTGCGTTTCCCTGATCGCAATGAATTCCATTTCGGGAGTGATGATGCCCCGGCGGGCATAATGCAGTTGCGAGACGTTCTTGCCTGGTTTTGCCTTCAACGGTTGGCGGATATGGCCGAAGCGAAGGCCGGCAAGCGCCGGATCATTGGCCCGCAGTCGTCCGTACTCCGAAGAGACGTCGGGTAAGGCCTCCACGTCCTGCCGTGCCAGAATCCAATCCCGGCGTAACGGAGGCAGGCCGCGCTGAATGTCGATCTTCGTTGCAGGATCGGTATAGGGACCGGACGTGTCGTACACGACGATCGAAGAGGCAGCGGACGCGCCGTTGTCCTTCGTGGCCGAGGAAAGAGCGATTTCACGCATGGGTACGGCCACACCGTCCTGCTCCCCGTTAACGTACATTTTCTTGGACGCGGGAAGCGGAGACGTGGTCAACGCCGACGTGGGCGCATGCCCGGAATTCCCGTTCGTGGAAGAGGCCTGAGGGTTGTTCATGCGGAAATCCTTTCCGGCAAATAAAAAGCCGCTCTCCAAGGGGTTGGAAGCGGCTCACTCGAAAGGCAGTAGACTGTCTGTCCGCTTCCCTACGCTGGAATTACCCAGATCAGGTCATAAGGGTTGTCTTCGTGACAAAGACTCTCAGCCTGCTGGCTCCCCTAGCTAGTGTTTGAATGAAAAATCATACGCCTCGCCCTATTCCTTGTCAATCAGTCTATTGTACAGGGCAAGGAGGTGAAGGCTGGAGAGTGCATGCCACGGGGACCGATGTCGACGAGCTTGAGTCGTTTTCATCACTTACCTCAGTCTCGTGACCATTCCGCCAATCCCCAGTTCTTGTGAACTTTCACGATTTCCCCCACGGTCTTGGCGTGCCGGTCCAGGACGGACCTGACTGTATTCCTGAAATTTCTGGACTCGGTATCATATCCGCCTTTTACAAGGGCTTCGGCAATCTCGCCCGTGGATTGCGGCTCTTTCACCATATCCAGGTAGGCTTGGGCCGCCTCGGTGAGCGTCAGGCCGGCAAATGAACCGGATGCGACGTCACCGGACACTTGAGTGGTGGGAAGGGGAGCCGGCAAACAAGCCTGCAACTCGGCTTCACTTTCTCCCAGTAACGCGGTCACGCCGGCAATGGCCGCGTTGATGACACGTTTTCTTCTTTCCAGGTCCTTCAAGACCGTACGATAGACATCCATGCGCGCATCATTGTCAGACATCGTTTGCCTCCATCCGGAACGCCCTGCTTACAAGATGCCTCTTTTCCATAGCAGCATGCTATGCAAAACATAGCAAAATCATAGCAATTTATAGCAATTCATAGCAAAAACATAACAAAGTATAGCATGGCATAGCAAAACATAGCAACATCATAGCAACATCATAGCAAACATAGCAATGTGATGTTTGCCTATACCCTTCGCGACGCCCAGGGCAGGCAGCAGGTCGTCCCCGACAGGATCCGGGTGCCTGCGTGTAGGGGCAGGCCTGTGTGCCCGCCCTTCCTTGCGTGTTGCCTGCCATGCCCGGCTCGATCGGGCATCCAGGGGTTGGGGGCGCTTAAATTCACAAACGAAGTGCAACACTTTGTTAAGGTGTTACCACGGGGGAAGTTGAAGACCAAACGATGGCAGGGAAAGAGTATGCGCAAAAAGGCGGGCTAAAGGGCGGTAGAGGGTGGGCCGAATGACTTACCTCAGAGCAACACGGTGCGCTTGCTCAATGGGCCGCAAGTCAATTCTCTTCTTCCGTTCCTCCCTCGCCCTCTTCTTGAGGGATTTTCCCTTGCTCGCATAATGAAGTGAAATATTCGTCCTTGCTCACTCTACATTTCGCAAGTGACTTTGCTGTGCCGAGAGAGATGTGTAGCTGTTTATAAATATGGTTGTGATTCTTTTCGCTATTTGCACGACGGATTCCATAACTTGCTACAAATTGGCCATTGTAACGTATAGTAACCCAATCATGCCTGCTTTTATTTTCGATCTTTGCTCCGATTGTGGGCAATAGCACGCGCCTCACGCTGAGTTAATTGCATAAATCAGAGATTGCTAGACTATATATTGGCGGAGAACCGTTAATGTAGACTTGAGATCAGGAATTAACGCTTCTTCAGCACAATACGATTCCATCGCATAGAGTATATCGTAAGCCAGCGACTCTTTGGCATCTTCCGGATCGTCTCCGGACATGGCGATATTGGCTTCCTCAAAGCTGGCAACTCATTCCCCTGTGCCTACATGGTTTAACAAAACAGGAATAGGCTTTAAGAGCGTATAGTTCACATCGGGCAGTTCATAAATGAAGGCATCAGACGACTTCGACTTCACGAACGATACCTTCCTTGCCTTCTCTGTGCTTTTCCTTGTCGATGGTTCCATTCTTCTAAAATTATCCTTGCAAGTTGCATTTTGGTGTCAACAAAAATTGGCGATTTATGCTCAACTTTCAGTATAGCCGAAGTCAAATAATTATCTGGGCCTTATCGAGTGAAGCGTCCCCTCATACGTCAATCATGCTTCGTGCCGTTCCTCATCCAACCCCACACATTGAACCACGGCAAGCCGTTTCGAAGAAAATAAATGCTTGTCAAGGCTTTGCCATTTGTGGCAGAGTACGCCCGTTAGTTCCCTGAGGGTCTCTTGTTGATCGGGTTGCCGCCCAATACAAGAACCCAATCCGTTTACGTCAGAGGTAGCTCCTCTGTTCGGCGACGGTTCTTACAACATTAGGTAAATAAGCGGAACCTCCAAGCACTCTTGGGGAACTAACACAGCCCGGTCCGTTGGATCAGGCCGTGACTCGTTCCACAAGAATACGTGTTTAATGGTGCCTTTAACTTTCTTAGCAGGGAGGTTCGCAACTTATTACTACTCTCTTTACTCTCTCACTTACCAAAAAAGGAGACAGCTATGCGATACGAGACATTGACGGGATGGGGACGGCTTACCGTCATCGGAATGTTGGCCTTAGTGATGGCCGCATGTGGCGGAAATGGTGGGGGCACGACCATGACCGAGACGGATCCACCGGAGACGATGCCGGACCCGCCTCCCACATGCCTTGATGCTCCAGATAATCCGAATTGTACAGGCCAAACACAAGAAGACCTGGACCGCGAGAGAAGGGCAGCAATGGCGGAAAAACTAACTCCCGCGATTGCCGACCCGGATGGAGACGGGACCCTTCCAGAAGCTGATGAATTAACAGCGGGTCGGCCAGTGATCGACATGATTAATCTCCATGAAGGAGGCATGACAACCATTGGTACGGATGAGACGGATGAATTGGGAAAGAATGATACCGACATTCCAAACGCTCAGGAATTTAATAAGGTGATGTCGGCCACTCGTGCGACCCTGACTGGCTTTACCGCTGGGGTATACGAACGCATGAAAGACAAGAAAACCGATACTGTGACGATTTATAGTAATGTCGAGCCAGCGGAGAATCAGCCATTTAATACGTACTATACTGACGCTGGCGATCATCCTGGTATTAGTGGTGTTGGTGATGATGATCAAACTGAGGCAGAGGAAGGGAAGACTATCTACCGGACGCTAACCATTGAGAGCGCAGTTCCGAAAGCACTCGCTGCAAAACTCATGGGGTCGCATATTCCAACAGGCCCGAATGGCAACTTTCCATTGGCGCAGGCTGATGATGGCATGTATAAATTTACAGGCACGTTTGACGGCATCCCTGGCACGTATTCGTGCGGAACCACTGCTTGCACCATCACGTCGGATAAGGATGGGGCCATAGCTGTTACTAGTGGCTCCCTAACCTTTACCCCAACCCCTACTACGATTGACACTGATGATGTGCATATGGTGAAAGGGGTCGTGAAAGACATGGATTACTTGTCATTTGGGTATTGGGTACAAACGCAAGGCACAGGCGATGATATGAAATACGGTGTCAGGACATTCGCAAGTGGCAATATGCCTTTTGGCGACCCCAATGACAATGGTACCGCAGCTATAACCGCGTTGCGGGGAACAGCCAAGTATGACGGGTCTGCAACAGGTCTTTATGCCAAGAAAACCTTG
Source organism: Nitrospirales bacterium (assembly GCA_022824735.1). Lineage (GTDB taxonomy): Bacteria > Nitrospirota > Nitrospiria > Nitrospirales > UBA8639 > Bin75. The sequence continues at coordinate 1,483 of JAJDZI010000048.1, read as the reverse complement.
TCTGTGGTCAATGGTGCGGTGGTCGGCACGCCTTCTGAGGCTGGTCAATTCACGGCTGATGTGAGCTTAACGGCGCATTTTGGAAATGTCACGACGGAAGGTGTCGAAGTAGACCATATTTCTGCTAGTGAGGCTTATTCTATTAGCGGAACAGTGAGTAACTTCCGAAATGACGGCAGTGACATGATTGACAGTATGTGGTCTCTCTCCCTGAATCGAGCCAAGCTCGGGGATGGTAGCACGTACACAAACACATTTACAGGCGACACTGGATCGGGGGATAAGGGGCAGTGGACAGGCGGTTTCTTTGGCCCTCCTCCCGCAGGCGATGATGCTAATACTGACTATCCAACCGGCGCGGCAGGAGAATTTACCGGCCACTTCTCCAACGGTCACGTGATCGGGGCCTTTGGTGCCACGAAGAAGGACTGAACTGATTCCCACTCTTGCCGGGCTTACTGGGGCTTTTGTCCATGTTGTCCCCGTCTCTGTCTGGCACGGTGGGCCTGAATAGAGAGCAGGATGGGGGTTGAGCATCAAACTTTTGCGAGTGTGGCTCAACCCTCACCCACCGTTTAGCTCTCCAACCTGGCCTTGGCTAGCCTTTCGTCCCAGTCCTTCACCGAACGCATTCGAGCCGCACGCCTTCAGGCCGGCTTGTCCCAGGCGGACGTGGCTAAGGCCTTGCACGTCTCGGCGTCTGCCGTGAACCAGTGGGAACTGGGTTTCAGCAAAAACATCAAATTGGAGCACTTCTTCGCCCTTGCCAAGTTACTACGGCAAGACCCGCAATGGCTGGCTACCGGCACGGCGTTCACTCCTCTGCGCCAGAGCCACACAACGGACCCGCTCACCCCAGAAGAAAAAGCGATCCTGCATCAGATTCGACGCCTGCCGCATATGACGCGCAAAGGCCTGCTGCAATTCCTGCGTATTTTATAACCAAATGACACGGGAATTCCATACCAAAATAGGGAATTCTCTGGAATAGCTGACAATGATTGGTGGCTTTTTTCCGTCATCCCCGATCCTCGATTAAAAATGTCAAGGACAAGCCCCGATCGGGCATCCAGGGGTATTTTCCTTCGGAACGACAAGAAAAAGCCAAGGCTCTGGATCCTCGATTACAAACGTCAAAGATGACAGAGGGGGAGAGTTGAGGATGACAGAGAAAAGCGTAAAAACGACCGCCTTTTCCTGTCATGCCCGGCTTGATCGGGCATCCAGCGTTTGGGGTTTTCCCGTCGTTCGCAAGCAGAAAGACGCTGGATCCTCGCCCTCGATCGGAGTCAAGGGCAGGCTCTCGCAAGGATGACAGACGGAAGGAATCGGGGATCCAGTGTCGTTGTTATTCCGTCGTTCGTCTAGTTGTAGCGGCGTCATTCCTGCTCGGGGGCAGGGACATGCCTCATGGGGCGAGGGAGTCAAGACAAAGCAAAGGCACTGGATTCCCGCTTGACCCTTCAACCATATTCCGGTTTAA
>JAJDZI010000131.1 GCA_022824735.1 Nitrospirales bacterium | reverse complement strand
GTGAGTAGGGGCAGGCCCCTGTGCCTGCCCTCCACAGAAAGGACAACCACAGGGGGTTGTCCCTACATGCTGTCAACGAATTAGCGAACATCTACAATTCCCGACATTATGAACTGGATCCCCGATTAAGGATGTCGGGGAGGAATCCAGAGTCTTTTTCTTCGTCACGGCAAACTGCAAAACCCCTGCATCCCCGATCGGAGTCGGGGATGACAGCAAGGCGATTCCTCGCCGGTCCCTCGCTTCGCTCAGGATAAACTCGGAATGACAAATTTGGGGTGTAGTCGGTCACTTCTTTACCAATAAATAAATCGGTATGGCCCGTAAAACCCGTATGGGCCCCAGTAGGGTCCGGCGTACCAGTAAGGATAGCCGTAATAGGGGAAGCCGTAACGTCCGGCCCTGGGAGGGATTTGCATGGCTTCAGGCCACACCTTCAGGAATTCAATGGTGACCGTCGGATACGTATATTCCATTTCATCCAGCAACTCGGTGGTGGCGCCGGAAATTTTTCCGACGATCGTGATTCGGGTTCCACTGGGTATGGTGGCCGGATCTAAAAACTCGGTCTGAAATGCCAGAAAGCGCCCCCGAGACATCGTGCGGTCCATGGCAGGTTCGTGATTCCTCCCAGTCGGAAGCTGAAGCACGGTCAGGCGGGTGCGATCTTTGAGGCGCGTCGCGTCCAGGATCTCACCACCCAGAACCATGAGCTTTCCCACGTGAGTCGCCGGTGCATCTTTGACCTGGGCAAACGAAAGCGTCTGATCAACCTGCTTTTCGATATCCAACGGGATAATCGACTGCCCGGCACAGGCCGGAAACAAGCAGATCGCAACGGCAAGCATTCCGAAACGGGCTTTGGATAATATCCCCTGCATGAGAATAGGTTCCTGAACAGCGTCCCTGATCGGTATTCTTCACCCTACTCCCCGCATTGGGTTTTCTCAAGCCCTGCAAGCACGAAGACCGCCACCTTCCTGGTCAGTCGTCCGGTTGTTGCGCGACAGGGTTGCGTTCATTTTAGATATTTTTGTATAGCGCGACATTCAATTACGCCGTTTTTTGATGTCATGGTATGCAACTGTGTGCTCGCCTTTTGGAATGCTCCAAATAGGTACGGGAAAGAGCACAATGCCGGTGTACTGTGGACAACGCCGTCGAATGACGCAGGACGGCATTGAGGTGCTTCCCTTTTTCGACTTTGTCGACGTGCTCCGAAAAAGAGCGCTGTAAGGCCGCCGGAGCAACGACGCCAGCTCGACGGGTGCAAGGGGGTATGGCTTGCCTGCTACGTCGTCTTGTCCGGCTTGGTCGCAATCGCAAAGTCGAAAATGCCGGCTTCTCGCACGGCATCCATGACCTCGATCACTTGACCATGGGATACCTCTTCATCGGCGTTGATCACGACCGCGGGTTTTTCTCCGTAATACAGGAGATCGTGGAGTCGCAGTTCGAGTTCCGAGACCGTGCAACGGTCTTTATTGAAGAAGAGGTCGCCCTTGTCGGAGATCGTCAGCGTGACCTGTTCGGGAAGATCATCCGACGCGGAACTGGCCTTCGGCAGGTTCACTTCCATGCCTTTCTGCAGCGTCATGGACAGGGTGGAGATCATGAAAAACACCAGGAGAAAAAACATGGTGTCGATCATGGGAATAATCTCGATCCGGGCTTTTTTCTTGTCGGCTTTGGACAGTTTCATGACGTCACCGGGGCAGCCGTGGTTTGCAGGGCTGATTCATTGCGCGTGGCATAGTGTTCGATCTGTTCGGTGATCCGTTCCGTACGAACCAGGAAGTAGTTGTAGGGGATAAGGGCCAGTACGGCAACGGTAATGCCGCCGGCCGTGCAGATGAGCGCTTCGGCGACGCCGCCGGTGACGGCATGCGGGCTGCCCATCCCTTCAATGGCCATGATGCCGAAGGAATCGATCATCCCGATGATGGTGCCCAATAACCCCAGCAACGGAGAGAGCGTAATGATGGTGTCCAACGAAGGCAGTCCTTTTTTCAGGCGGCTGACCTCGATCAGGCCCGTGGCTTCCATGGCCTTTTCCGGAGCGTCGGAGCGCGAGCGAATGCCCGACGCCAACACTCGAAACACGGGATGTTGAGTCTCCTCGCTGAGCGAGAGGGCGTCGTCGTATTTTCTCTGGGTGACCAGCGTAATCATCTCATCGGCCTTGTCCGTGGAAGGTAACTTGTAAAAAAACCAGGCGCGTTCAAGAATAATGGCCAGGGCCACCACCGAACACAGGATGATGGGGAGCATGAGCAACCCGCCGGCCATCAGGGCTTTGATGAAACCGAATTCAAGCATGGCGTAAGATCCTTATGGTTGAGTGAGATCCTTCTGTTGACAATGAGGTTAGCCGTGTTCCTTTAAAGAAAATTTCAGGGGAATAACCACGACGCTGCGAATGGGGATGTTCCCGTCCCGCGCGGGGCGGAACGTCCATCGTTTGATCGCTTTCAACGCGGCGTCGTCCAGCACTTTATGTCCGCTGCTGCGTGACACGTCGACCTGACTGGCCCTGCCGTTCTTCTCAACCGTCACGCGAACGAGGACCGTCCCTTCCCACCCGGATTTTTTGGCGATCAACGGATACAACGGATGAATTCTGCGCAACACCCCGACGCTTGTTTGTGCTTGAGCTGCGCCACTGGTTGCGGCTTGCAGGGTTTTCCGTGGACCGCGGGACGCCGCTGACGGTAACGACGTACGGACGAGGTGCCGGTTCGCGGCGCCTTTCAGCGCGGCGACGGTCGAAAATCCGGGGACGAACAGCGCTTGGGGGTCCTGGACAGCCTTGGTCTTCGCCGTGGTCCGGGTTGTCCGCCTCGTGCTTTTGGTCAGGTTTCGCGCCTGTAAGGTGTCCGTGGCGCGGCTATCCTGAAGGAGCCGCCGTTTCACGGGCTGGGGCGGTGGTTGTTGGGGCGGCGGTGGCGTCGAGGTGACCTTGGGCATCTCAAGCGGTTGAGCAACCTCAAGCGGTTTCGGTGTTGGCTGAAGCTGTTTCCGTTGGACAGGTTGTACCCGCCGTTGAGGCTGGAGCAGCTCCGGGGCTTCGGGTACCGGCTCGGGTTCCGGCGGCGCCGGAATTTCAACGAACGTGACCTTGACCGTTGGCGGGGGTTTTTCCACGTCAAGGGTAAAATGCACGAAACTGACGAGCACGAAAAAGACGCCGTGCAGCACAACGGACCACGTCCCGAATTTCAGGGCGGAGGAGTCCTGCTCAAATTCATTCATGGAAGCGACGTGGTTCACGATCCGACTTTTTTCAGCAGTTTCTTGACCCGGTCGTCCTGACCGCCGAGTTCGATGTATTTCCGGTATTGTTTCAAGGCGCTATCCGTATCCTTGCGGTGAAATTCGTAGAAGACTCCCAGGTTGTAATAGCCTTCGACCAGGTTCGGGTTCACCTTCAGGGCGGCCAGGTAGGCCTGCTCGGCTTCATCGAGCTTGTCGAGGTTTGCCAGGAGCACGCCCATGTTGAGTTGCGCTTCAGCATGCTTGGGATTCAGGCGGACTACTTCCCGGAAGTGATTCACGGCCTCTTCCGGTTTGTCCTGAGCCTGCATGAGGTATCCCAGGGCGTAGTGGGCATCCAGCAAGTCAGGCGTGATTTCCAGGGCCTTTTGGTACGCCTCGATCGCCTGCGAATCGTTCTGGGACTTTTCTGACAACTGGGCCAACAGGACCCAGGCGTTGGCGTCCTTGGGGTCCACGCTCGTCAACTTTTGCAGTTCTTTCGTGGCTTGTTCCGTGTTGCCCTGCATGTCATAGAGATTCGCCAGGTTGAACCGGGCGGTGAGTTGGTTGGGGTCCCGTTTCAGCACGGTCTGATAGGCGCCGATGGCCTGTTCGCTTTCGCCCAGTTGGTCATAGGCAAACGCCAGGTTCAGTTGCGCGTCGGCAAAGCCCGGGTAAATCTCTATGGCTTTCTTGAGGGCCGTTTTGGCGGCCTCCAGGTTCTTCTGGTGTTGATAGACCAGCCCGAGGTCAAAATAGGCTCTGGCGAAATTGGGGTGAAGCTCGACGGCTTTTTTCAGGTGGGTGACGGCCTGATCGGGTTGTTGCAAGCCCGAAAACGAGACGACTCCCAGGAGGTGATGCGCCGCGGCAAAACGGGGAAATAGTTCCAATGCCTGTTGCAACGATTGGGCTGCTTGCTGGAACTCGCCATTGTTGGACTGGAGCGCGCCCTGGTTAAACAAAGCTTGGGCTTCGTCCGCCGCCATACTCGCGACAGGGGCGAGGCCCAGCGCGAGGCCCAGAATACCGATCAACATGATTCGCAAGAGTTGTCTGTTCATAACGCCTCTATATGGTTTGTAAGGGGTTGGTAATGAAAACGGAACTCCCCACGTTCAAATTCAGAAAAAGAACGGGTATGGGATGAAAATAGCCACTTTTTCAATAGCCACCTTTTGTCATTCCGAGCGTAGCGAGGAATCTCTCCTCAATAACCGAACGCCTGGAAAAGCAGATCCTTCGCTTCGCTCAGAATGACTACTTGGGCTATTTTTATCTCTTGGTGCGCAGACAGCAAGTTGCATGAGAGATTCCTGTGATTAGAACGCATACAACGCCCTCAGGTAGTAGAATCCGCCGTTGAATCCGAATGGCGAATACTCCGGATACCTCGTGCCGGAAGCTCCTGTGCTTCGGTCCGGGTACGAATCGAACAGGTTTTGTCCCCCTGCCGAGATCGTCAGTCCGTTTTTCATGGTGTACGACGTTTCAAAGTCCACGAGCCACTGCTGACCGGCGTCGACACGCTCGTCTTTATCGTCTGTCGTAAACTCCGTAAAACCGTCGTACCAGTAGACCCGGCCCAGGAATCGCCAGGGGCCCTGTCTGTGGTCACCAGTCAACGTGAATCGGAACCACGGCAGGGTTTTTTCCAACTGGATCACCCGCTTGTCATCGACGGCATCCGGATTGTTGATATCGGTGACCTCGGTCCGGTTATAGTTGCCCGCGAACGTCCAGAGAGTGTTCCCTCCGGCGAACTGCATCGGGTAGGTCGCCACGATGTCCACCCCGTTTGTGGTGGTATCGAACGCGTTGGCATAATAGGCTACCCGGAAGATATCTGTGAAACCCAAGGATTGGGCATAATTCAGATCAGATGGGTTTAAGGGAATTTGGGCGCCTCGTGCGATGCGGTCCCGTACCGCGACCCGGTAGTAGTCGATAGTCACGTTCAGGCTTCCGACGTCCACTACTGTGCCGGCGGACAGGTTAAAGGATTTTTCCGGCTTCAGTTCCTGAGCCCCTTTCCGTTGCGCAAGCGGATGGCTCACCGGATAGGTTCCTACATTTTCGAGCATACCCCCGACAAATGCCGTGGTCGTGTTCTGAATGTTCGCCTGTCCCACGGTCGGGGCACGGAATCCCGTGCTGACCGAGCCGCGAAGCGCCATCATGGGCGTGGCTTGCCAACGGGTGTTGAACTTGCCGTTCAGGGTGTCTCCGAAGGTTTCAAAGTCCTCATACCGCCCGGCCACGCCGACCAGCAGGTTCTTGGACAGGTTGGTTTCCAAATCCACGTAGCCGGCGTAGCTGCCCCGGTTGTTTGTCCCCGCGATATCGGGCGAGAATCCGGCAAATCCGTTTGACCCGACGCCGAAACCCTGTTCAGCCAGACCTCCGCGGCTGTCATCAGCAAACCAGGAATTCTCCCCGCCGGCCGTGACTTCGAATTGCTCCACCCGGTACTCCAGTCCGATGCCGACGTTCAAGGGGGAGGGGAACATCGCGGTTTGCAAAGACCTGGAGAGATCCAGGTTGAACACGTGATCCGTCTCCGTGTACTTGCCCGGGTTGTAGGTCGTCGGAATATTGTTTCTCATTGAGGCGAGTTGCGGATTGATGGTGTTCCTCATGAAGAAGTCCGTGCTGTGTTGCCCGAGCACGGCGCTGAAATCATAGTGCCAATCAGAGACGTCCCCGCGGATACCCCCGGCAACGCTCCAATCGCGTACCGTCCCCCCGAAGAACGGGGTGAATCCGCCGGGAAATTTTTCGTTGAACACGGTGCAGTGAGAGGGAAGGTTTTGGATGACATCGTCGTAGTCGGCTGCATCGTTAACTTCTACGATAGGGCATCTTCCTTGAGATGGGTCCAGGTTGGCTATCTTGAGGGTATTGTATGTCTCATCCTTGACGCGCATTTCAAGGTCATCGTTAATTTTTTTCTTTTCATCATCACTCAGATCAGCATAATTCCCAGGCCGGTTTTCTTTCAGGTAGTTATCTAAGGTGCCATGATATGTACCATCTCTCCTAGTACCATAAAAGTTGTCCCGATTCTCAACCTTATCTGTAAAATCTCTCACACGCTCAGGACCCGCGAATACCCCGCCTCGCGTATTGGGATTGCGGTAGTAGAACCCGCCTTCTATTTTGCGTTGGGCATAGTTGGCCCAGCCGTAGAGTTCGGTCTTGCTGTTCAGGTCCATCCCGAAGTTGCCGAAGAGTTTATAGTCATACTGAACCTCGGGTGCACCCCAGACCATGGCATTGGGTTCCCGCGTGTACTGGCTGCTCACCACGTGTCTGTTGCCCGCGTTTATCAGTCCCTGCGCATCGCCACGTTGTTGGCTGCGGTCTGTCCAGTCTGACGTTCCATATTCGAAACTGAAATTGGCAAACCCGGACTGGATGAACGGGAGATCCAATGGCACGCCCAGGTTGGCCGCAATACTGTTGGTAGCGCCGTCTCCCGCATAATACTGACCCCAGCGGGCTTCCGCGGTGCCGCTGTCCGGAGCGTCTTTCAACTCGAAATTCATGACGCCGGCCACGGCATCGGATCCGTACTGCGCGGCCGCGCCGTCGCGCAGGATTTCGACCCGCTTGAGGGCAATGGCCGGGAATGAGGCCAGGTCAGTTGCGTGCGCCCCGTCTGAAATGCCGCCGCCCAAGAACGTGAGGACGGAGCCCCGGTGACGCCGTTTGCCGTTGAGCAGGATCAGGGTGGAGTCCGGGGGCAAGCCGCGCAGGTTCGCCGGGCGCACCAGCGTGGCGGCGTCGCCGATGGGTTGCTGGTTGACGTTGTAGGACGGCACGGTGGCCCTGAGGAGGGAGTTCATGTCCCTGACCCCGTAGTTCCTCATGTCTTTCCCTTCGATCACGTCCACCGGCACCGGAGAATCATGGGCCGATCGCGTCGGCACACGGGA
>JAJDZI010000092.1 GCA_022824735.1 Nitrospirales bacterium | reverse complement strand
CCATATGGACTGGATCCTCGATTAAGGATGTCGAGGAGGAATCCAGTTGGACCCGCGCCTAAAAATAATATCTGAAGTTGATATTCAGGCGGTTTTGCCAGGCGTCGCGGCCGCTGGCGCCATTACCCCCGCCGGTATCGTAGATGTTGCAGAAATTACACCCTCCATAATCGTTGCCGACGAAGAGGTTTCCGTTGGAGAACGCGTAATCGGCCAGGATGTACCAGCCGTTGCGGGCAATCGCCGTGCCCACGATGAGCAACTGATTGTCGTTGAAGGCCTGGCCTCCTATGTCCTGGCCGGCCACGTTGGTCATACCCTCCGGAACCTTTGCCAGTTTCATGATGGAACTCCACTCGACGTACGGCATGATGCTGTCAGGCCTGATGTCGTCGAGCAGGGACGGCCATATGGCCTTGGGGTCCAACCCGCTGTAGCGGATATTGAACGCGGGGACCCATGCCCTGGAGGCCGTCAGCCAGGCAAAATCATAGCCCCCCATCGGAATCAGGTCTTTATTTCCCCAGGGCACCTGATCCGGGAGATCGTACTCGTAGTACGTGATTTGCGAATAGAGCGTAAAGTCGCCGAATGAATTCTTGGCGTGCGCGGAAACGGCGACGTGGGTGCCGTCATCATCATCACTGGGGATATTCGTTCCATCCAGCAGCCCATATTGAAACGACGCCCCTAACTCTCCGAAGTTATCCGTCGCATAGATCCCGCGCACGTTGAATTGATGCTTCTCCTGAAAACCGCAATCGCAAAGTTGGCCATCGTTCCAGCCGGCGAACGTTGCCCCACCCGTCTCAGGATTGACGACCGTGTCCCACTTGGCCACGTCATAGTCGTACCGGATGGCGTCACGGGTCGTCCCGCCTTCCCCATTGGGTTGGGCCTGAAGGTAGTAGGCAAGATCGAGCGTCAGCTTATCGAAGGTGTTTGTCCACCTGATGCCCGTATCCCTGTCGTCGGCAAGGCCGACGTAAAAATGCTGGTCATAGAACCAACTGCTGGACACTCCGAATGGGCCGGGGCCGAACGGCACACGCACGATCCCGGCTTTGAGCGTGCCGTTTTCCCCGAAATCATATCCCAGCCATGCCCTGGACAGCGAACTGTAGCCGGCGTTTTTGAGATACCACCACCACCGGTATTCGAAGGAGCCACTCCAATCGTCATAGGTAAAATCCACGTTCTGACGGAAGGTATCCAACAGCACCCCGCCGACGTTTCGACCTCGCCGGTCTCCGGTGATCCCGGGACCGGAATCCGCATACGAGGGACGCTGGTGGTAACTCCCATAGGCATAACTCACCCCGATGGTCCCGCCGATTTTCAGCTCTCTCTTTTTGCCCTCCGGAGCCTCGGCCACCACATCCTTGGCCTCCTCCTTGGGAGGTTCGACTTCGGCCAACTCTTTCTCAGCCAACTCTTTTCGAGCCTGCTCCAGCTCTTTTTCCAACTTTTCAATGCGCTGCCGGAGTTCCTCGGCAGTATCAGCTATCACCGGTGAGGCGAAAAGCAAGCCGGCACACACCACAGTCAAGACTGCCATCGGCAGAATCATGGGTCGCATGCTTGAGTCCTCTCCAATAAGAGAACGCAATGATTTGATAGTTCCAGCGAAGAAAGATAGACTCATTCTTTTTGAATGTAAACGGGTTCACGTCACTATTTCAATGAGACCCTACTGGACCGAAGGCGAGGAATGATGACCGGCAATGATCCCCTGGTTCGCTTCGTCAATATCCAAAAAAGCTACGATGGGGAAACCCTCGTCGTAAAAAACCTCAATCTCAACGTCGAAAATGGCGAGTTTCTGACCATCCTCGGCCCGTCCGGTTCCGGCAAAACCACGTGCCTGTTGATGCTGGCCGGTTTCGAGCCTGCCACCCACGGTGAGATTTATCTGAAAGATCAGCCGATTAACCGGGTGCCGCCGCACAAACGCGGCATCGGCATGGTGTTCCAGAACTACGCCTTGTTCCCCCACATGACCGTTGCGGAGAATCTCGCCTTTCCCCTTGACGTGCGCGGCATGAGCAAGTCGGAAAAGACGGAGAAGGTCAAGCGGGCGCTGGATATGGTTCAACTGGGCGGGTACGGCGACCGGCAACCGGCGCAGCTCTCCGGCGGTCAGCAACAGCGCGTGGCGGTGGCGCGATCGTTGATCTTCGATCCCGACCTGGTATTGATGGACGAACCCCTGGGGGCTCTTGACAAGAATCTGCGCGAGCAGATGCAATATGAAATCAAGTCCATTCACCGGAATCTGGGAATCACGATGGTGTACGTGACCCACGATCAGAGTATCGCCTTGACCTTGTCCGACCGTATCGCGGTGTTCGAGAACGGCGTCATTCAGCAATGCGCCGCGCCGGACGTGCTGTACGAACAGCCCGAGAATGCCTTCGTCGCCAATTTCATCGGCGAGAACAACCGGTTGATCGGCACGGTGGTCGAGGACAACGGCGACACCGTCAAGGTGGACGTGAACAACGGCCATATCGTCGAGGCGAAAAAGGTCAACGTGGACGGCATTGGTTCGCAGTCCACGTTGTCGCTGCGACCGGAACGCGTGGTCGTCGATCCTGAGCCGGACAGCTTGCCGAACGTGTTTCCGGCGAAGACCAAACAGTTGATCTACCTGGGCGATCATATCCGCACGAGGTTTTCGATCTGCGGAACCGATGATTTTATCGTCAAGATTCCGAATTCCGCGGTCCACGCCGCCATCTCGGAGGGAGATGAAGTGAAGATCGGTTGGAAAGTGGAAGATTGTCGGGCCGTGGACGCTTGACGAACTTCTCCGGAGAAATCTGAAAAAGAAGGAGGAACAATGATGCGCAACTCTATACGCACAATTTTGTTATCCACTGTGGTTGCAGTGGGAATGATCGGAACCGCCCAAGCCGAGGTCAACGTGGTGACGTGGGGAGGAGCCTATGCCGTGTCGCAACAAAAGGCCTACGGCGACACCTGGAAGGGGGAAACGATCAACTGGATCAACTACAACGGCGGTCTCGGCGAGATCCGCACACAAGTTGAATCCGGTGCCGTGACGTGGGACGTCGTCGACGTGCTGCCCGACCAAGCCCGCACGGGTTGCGATGAAGGCTTGTTCGAGCCGCTTGATCGCGGCATGTTCGTTCCTGCCCCGGACGGGACGCCGATGGATAAGGATACCATGAACACAGCGCCGAACGACTGTGTGGCGCCGAATATCTTCTGGTCGTACCTGGCGTTCTATGAGGAAGGGACGTTCAAGGGCGAGCAACCGTCGACCATTGCGGATTTTTTCGACGTGAAGAAGTTTCCGGGCAAGCGCGGCATTCATACCTGGCCGAATGCGTTGATCGAAATGGCACTGTTGGCGGACGGCGTTCCCATTGACAAGGTCTACGAAGTCATGAGCACCGACAAGGGCATTGATCGCGCGTTTGCCAAACTGGATCAGATCAAGGATCACGCCGTGTTCTGGTCAGCCGGCTCGAAGCCCATCGAACTCGTCAAGAGCGGTGAAGCGTCGATGTCCTTGGCCTACAACGGTCGCGTCGGGGCCGCGGTTCTGAACGAAGGAGAGAAGTTGGTGCCGATCTGGGACGGACAGGTGGTGGAAGAACAATGGTGGGTGGTGCTGAAAGGGGCCCCGAATGCCGGAGCGGCCAAGAAGTTCGTGGCCCATGCCACGGCACCTCAACAGCAGGCCGCTCAAGCCAAGTGGATCAGCTATGGCCCGATGCGCAAGTCCGCCCTGGCTCTGATCAAGGCCAATGAGCCGTGGCATCACAGCGGCGTGAATATCATGCCGCACATGCCGACCCGGGAAGAGGTTCTCCCGCGCTCTGTTTTCGCCGATCCGGCCTGGTGGGCCGACTATGGTGGAGAGATTTCCGAGCGCTATACCGCGTGGATGAGCCAATAATCCGGCAACTTGAACTGTGGAGACACCGGGGCTGCTCTCCGGACCAGTCACGGCGTCTCCCCTTCTTCGTTACGTGAGAATTGTTTGACGATGTCCACGTCTCCGGCCAAACCCGGCGGTCCCGTCCTGACGGCCGACGGGACGCCCCTGAAGACCAGCCTGGAGCGGTCCCTGAAGCTCAGCAAACTCCGCGCCCTGGGGCTGATCGTTCCGCCACTGTTGTTTCTGATTATCCTGTTTGTCATTCCCATCGGCAGTTTGTTGACGCGCAGTGTCGACGATGGCTTGAGCAACAAGGTGTTGCCGAAGACCCTGGCGGCGTTTGAGCGCTGGGATAAAACCTCCGAACCGGATGAGTCCATGTTCGAGGCCGTGGCTCTCGACATGAAGGCGGCGGACAAGCTTGAACTCAGCAAGCTCGGTACCCGCATGAATTACGAAAAATCAGGATGGCGCAGCCTGCTCAAGATTACGGCGCGCGGGTTGAACCGCGTCGAGGGGCCGCCGTACAAGCCGGCGATGCTGGAACTCAACAAGCGATGGGGCGATATCAAGTTCTGGCAATCGCTCGGAGCGATGAAAGACCCCGTGACCTTGGGATATTACCTGAAGGCCGTCGATCTCCAATACGATGGCAACAAGAACATCATGAGGGTCAAGAAACACAACAGGATCTACCAGATGCTTTGGTGGCGCACGTTCCTGGTGAGCCTGATCGTCACCGTCGGCTGCCTGGTCCTGGCCTATCCGGTGGCTCACCTGTTGGCGACCCTGCCGCTTCGGCTCTCCAACCTGTTGATGATTTGCGTCCTGATGCCGTTCTGGACGTCGCTGCTCGTGCGCATCGTGTCCTGGATGGTCATGCTGCAACGGAACGGCGTCGTCAATGATTCACTGGTATCCCTGGGCCTGCTCCACGACGAGAGCCGGTTGTCGATGATGTACAACTTCGCCGGCACGGTCATCGTCATGACGCAGATTCTCCTGCCGTTCATGATCCTGCCGATTTACAGCGTGATGAAAACCATTCCATCCAGCTATATGAAGGCGGCCCAAAACCTGGGCGCGACGCCGGCCCTGGCTTTTATCAAGGTGTATATGCCGCAGACGATTCCCGGCGTCGGAGCGGGTTGTATCCTGGTGTTTATCGTGGCCATCGGGTACTACATCACCCCCGAACTCGTCGGCGGTAAAGACGGGCGATTGATCGGCAACCTCATCGCCTATCACATGCAGAATTCGTTGAACTGGGGTCTGGCTGCCGCCATGGGGACGATCCTGTTGATCGCGATCCTCACCCTGTATTGGGTCTACGACAAACTGGTCGGCGTCGATAACATGAAAATGGGTTGACACATGGCACTTCCGCTATACGCCACTCCCGGACAGCGAATCTGGCACTACTGCTATTTGACGATCTGTGCGTTGGTGCTGTTTTTTCTGGTTTCGCCGCTGATCGTTGTGATCCCGCTGTCATTCAACTCGGCGCCGTTTTTGCATTTTACCCCGGAAATGCTGATGCTGGACCCGGACGGGTATTCCACGGTCTGGTACAAGTCCCTGTTCGGAATGTGCGACGCGGAGGGGGCTTCGCTGTGGACTTCGTGTACGGACAAATGGAAGGTGGGCGCCTTCAACAGTTTGATCATCGCCGTCATGTCAACGGTCCTGGCCACCACCCTCGGCACGCTCGCGGCCCTGGGCTTGAGCCGGGACCACGTGCCCTTTCGTCGAGTCATTATGGGGCTGATGATCTCACCGCTGATCGTGCCGTTAATCATCACGGCGTCGGGCATGTTCTTTTTCTTCGCCAAAGTCAACCTGGTCTCGACGTTGCCCGGAGTCATATTGGCGCACACGATTTTGGGGCTTCCGTTTGTCGTGATTACCGTGACCTCGACGTTGGTTGGGTTCGACAATACCCTGATGAAGGCGGCGGCCACTCTCGGCGGATCCCCCGTCTACAATTTTTTCAAGATTCAGGTGCCCCTGGTTGCCCCGGGGGTCATCTCCGGAGCCTTGTTTGCGTTTATCACCTCATTCGACGAGATCGTGATTATCCTGTTCATTGGCGGACCCGATCAACATACCCTGCCCTGGCAGATGTGGTCCGGGGTCCGTGAGGAAATCAGCCCGACGATTCTTGCCGCGGCCACGATTCTCGTGCTGCTGTCGATCGCGTTATTGACCACCCTCGAATTATTGCGCCGGCGCAGCGAACGACTGCGCGGCATCTCGCCTGCGTAACGTGCGGCGCATGCATTCGTCCATGGCGACGCCGGCGTCTCCCCCTCTATGTGCGCGATTTTATTGACCCTTTAAAAATTGCTGTGCTAAGTTGGCCGGATGATGGTTGCTTCGGCGTTTTCCGTACTAACAAAGGGAAAACGAGGTTCACGATCGTCTTCCTAGTTGAGTCCATTTTTGAAGCAGCCGGTTGGTGGTCGGAAGCACCGAACCCCCCTACCCCCCTTATCAGGGGGGAAGGAGAGGATAGGTAGTCCCCCTGATAAGGGGGATTGAGGGGGTTGTCTGACAAAGCCGTGGCACTGGGGCTCCCAAGAAAGTGGTGAACATTGTCAACGAATTAGTGAACATCTATGGGTATGATCATGGGCGATAGTGTGGCGGAACACATTGCTGCCTTGAAGGATGAGGACTGGGGTATCCGCGAAGATGCGGCCATGGCCCTCGGCGAATCCCGTGATCCCAGAGGAGTGAGTCCGTTGATTGAGGCGTTACGGGATTCCGACCGGGCCGTGAAAACGGCCGCCACCAGCGCGTTGACAGCCATCGGAAGCCCGGCGGTCGTGGACTTGAGTTACTGCCTGCAGGACCCGGACCTGTCCGTGCAGGAGGCTGCGGCGTCCATTTTGTCCGAGATTGCCGATGAGCGGGTGCTCGAACCCCTGGAGTCCGCGCTTTTGAGCCAGGATTGGGTTGTGCGCATGCATGCCGCCCGGGCCGTGGGGCGACTCAAAAACCCGCGGTCGGTCGAGACCCTGGTGCTGCTGCTTCAGGACAAGGTGCCGGCGGTCCGTGATGAAGCTATTGCGGCGCTGGTGGCCATTGGTGAGTCCGCGGTCGAGCCCTTGGTGGCGGCGCTTCACAATCAGGATTGGCGGGTCCGCCTGAGGGCCACGGAAGCGTTGTGCGTCTTGAAATCCCCGACGGCCGTCGAGCCCCTGGTGCGCATTGTTCGGCACGATCCCGATACGGCCGTGCGCCAGGAGGCCATTCGGGCGCTCGGGTATATCGGCGACAAAACCGCGGTCGATCCCCTTTTGGGGGTCATTGAGGAACCCCGCTTGCAGGTTCGCGTCATCGAGGCACTCGGGAGAATCGGCGACCGGAGCGTCCTCCCCATGCTGTTTCGGCTGGTGAGTGAGTTGAAGACCAGTGATTATGAAGATCGAACCCCGGCTTGTGAGGATAACCGGTATGAAGAGGATCTGGCCCGCGTGGAGGAGGCCATTCGGGCCATTGCCCGCATCCATGACGAGGAGGCCATTCCCCTGTTGATCACGGCCCTCCAAAGCACCTTGATCCGGAATGAAGCGAGTGACGCCCTGGTCCAGTTCGGACAGAAGGCCATTGCTCCTTTGGTCAGACAACTGCAACGTGAACAGGATGAAAACATTCGCTACCATATCAAGGAAACCCTGACCCAGTTGGGATGGAACCCCAAACGGGTGCGATTGTAGTACAATCCCTCATGCAGGCTTACTTCATGCACCCTAGGGGATGAAAAAGGTGTTCCTGAAACCGTTTTCGCAACTTCTGTCATCCTCGACGTTTTTAATCGAGGACCCAGGGTCTTTATTTTGTTCTTCGTCCGTGAAGAGAAAAGGCACCGGATTCCTGCTTTCGCAGGAATGACGAAGCGGGGTCGGGAATGACAGTGGTGGCTATTTTCGTACCAATCGCAAATGAAGGGTGAGGCCGCGTCGCCATGCCGAAAGAAACCATTGAAGTTATCGTGACCGAGCTTGACCATGAGGAAGATTGGCGCCGTATGCGCGCCACGGCCACGTGTCTGAAGGGCGGTCCCAACGTCGTGGCCCTGGTCATCGAGGCTATGAAAACCGGGTCGCCGGACTATCAGATTGAAGCGGCCCGCATGTTGGCGCGGATCAGGGATCCTCAGGCGGGAGTGCCGCTGGTCGAGTTGATGCAGGGCGAGAACGAGAGCGTCCGGGAGGCCGTGGTGGCCTCGCTGGAACAAATGGCCGGCATCATTAACGAAGAGACCGCGACGGCCCTGGTCGAGCTGTTAAAACATGAAACGCTTCGGCCCTCGGTTGCCAAGCTCTTGGGAGTCATTCCCACGTCGATCGGTCCCCTGACCGTCATGCTCAAGGACCCGGATGAAGAGGCGCGGCTCAACGCCGCCCGGATCCTCGATCATCTCCTGGATCCACGCTCCGCGGACGCGCTGGTCGATGCGATGGGAGATCCCGCGTTGTGTGATCTGACGATCGGAACCCTGAAAAAACTCAGCGCCATTCGGGATCGCATCGACGAGGTGATGGATGAATTGCGGGACGTGGAAGAGTCCGAACTCCGGGAAGGGGCGCGGCAGGAAGCCGTGCACAAACTGCATCCGATTGGCCGGCCGAGCGTCGAGATTCTGATCGAGTACCTCGAAGACGATGATTGGGTGGTGCGTGAAGCCGCGGCGGACGTGTTGGGAAAAATCGGCGACGTCCGGGCGGTGGAGCCGTTGATCGATCGTCTCAAGCGGGATAAGGATACGGGCGTCAAAGAACTGGCGACCAAGGGCTTGGGATTGATCGGCGACGCCAGGCCCGTTCCTCTCCTGATTGACATGATTCCGATCAAACCGTTACGAGTATTGGCCGTCGAAGCCTTGGAAAAGATCAAGGACGTGGAGGCCCTGCGTCCTTATGCAGAGATGTTCAAGAAAATGAAAGACGACCGTGACGGGTTGGTTTCGTATAACTCCGGAGTCATCATTGATAAATTGGAAGCCGCCGCCGCGCAGATGGATGAAACACAGTGGGCGGAGAAGGAGCAGGTGAATGGCTGAGGATCAGCGCATTGAACAATTATTGGCCGCGCTTCGGGATGAAAACGAAGGCCTGCAAAATTATGCGGCGGCCGGACTCGGGCAAATGGGTGATTCGGCCATCCCCCGCTTGATCGAGATGTTCGAGGATGATGATCTCGTGATCCGGGAAGCCGCGGTCAATGCCGTCGTGCAAATTGGGGAGCCGGCGATTGATCCCTTGATCGAAGCGTTGGAAGAAGATGAATGGGCCGTGCGGGAGCAGGCGGCATCGGCGCTCGGGAAATTGAAGAACTCCCGGGCGGTGCCGGCGTTGGTCAAGGCGTTGAAAGACAAGGATGGGGGCGTCCGAACCGCCGCGGTCTGGGCCCTGGAACGGATCGGCGATCCCGAAGCCGTGCCGGCCCTGGTGGACTGTCTCATGGATGCGATGTTGCGTGAAGACGTGGCTCGCGTGTTAAAAAAGATCGGCGACGACAGGGCCACGGATGCCTTGATCGACGGGTTGAAAGGATCCAGTTGGATCGTCCGCCGCCATGCCGCCGAAGCCTTGGGGAAAATCGGGGATGCCAAAGGGTTTGCGCCGTTGGTGGAGGCCTTGACGGATGAGGACTGGCTGGTGCGCCGGAACGCGGCTGAATCCTTGGCCCGGTTGGGTGATGCCCGCGCCATTCAGCCGGTGGTCGCCTTGTTGGAAGATGAAAATGAAATGGTCCGCGACACCGCCGAAGGCGTGTTGGCGAGTTTAGGGTGGAAACCCGAGTCATGAAGAAGAAGGAGACGTAGATATGGCAGACCCAGCTCCAACCCCTCTTGTGCAGATTACTCCCAAGAGTGCCAAGAAAGACGGCTTTAACCTGGTGACCGAAAACGTCATCGCCGTCAACCTGGAAAACCGGCAGCTTGAAGTCGAATTATTGGCCTATGATGGGAAAACCGTGTTATTGGACGTAGCCGAAGACGCGCTGGAGGATCTCCAGAAAATCAAGCCGGGTGACGGGGCGACTCTCCGCGTCGTCGAGGAAGAAGGCAAGCGGCTGGTCAAGCAGTTTCGGATTCGGGCGAAAGATCCGAACGTCGTCAAAGTCGACGCTGCATTGATGGATTTGAAGGATTCACACTGGCTCAATCGTAAATATGCCATTGAGACGCTGGGAGAACTCAAGTCCGCCGATGCCGTGGATCCCCTCGTCGAATGTTTGGAAGATGAGGTGGGTGACGTCAGGCATCGAGCCTATGAGGCCTTGATCAAAATCGGGGCGCCGACCGTTCCCAAAGTGATTCCGCTACTGGTGTCGGAAGAAGATGAGCTGCGTCAGTCCGCGACCGAGATTCTGCGGAAAATCGGCAAGCCGGCGGTCGAACCCCTGGCGACGGCCCTGGTCGATGCCGAGGCTCCGTTGAAAAAACGGATTACCAAGGTGTTGGATCGCATGGGGTATAAACCCAAGGAGGCGTAGGCCCGTCCCGGCATGACCCTGCGGCCCAACGGTCAGGACGGCTTATAGGGGTTCGCGCCGGCGGCGGGACGGCCGACCGACACGTAATGAAACCCGCAGGCGGCGACCCGTTCGGGATCGTAGACGTTCCGGAGGTCGATCAACACCGGCACGCGCAGCAGCGATTTCACGTGCTCCAAGTCCAGGTTTCGGAATTGATTCCACTCCGTCGCGAGCACCACGGCATCTGCGCCCGCCATCGCATCATACGCATCCTGACAGCCGGTCAGGCCGGGTAGCGCGTTCAGCGCGCCGGCCAATCCTTCCGGGTCATAGGCCCGGATGGCGCAACCTTCCTTCATCAGGTGTTCCGCGATCATCAACGCGGGCGAATCCCGGAGATCATCGGTATTGGGTTTAAAGGACAACCCCAAAAATGCCAGGGTCTTTCCCTGGACGCCGTTCACCGCGTCACGGATTTTATCGACCATGCGCGCGCGCTGTTGCTCATTCACGCGTTTGGTCGTCGCCGCCAGCTTCATGGTATACCCGGCCGTCTCTCCAATGTGAACCAGCGCCGCGGTGTCCTTCCCGAAACAGGAGCCGCCAAACCCGGGCCCGGCGTGCAGGAATTTGGAGCCGATCCGTTTGTCCAGCCCCATGGCTTTGGCTACGGTTTGCACGTTGGCATCCACCAGTTCACACAAATTGGCCACTTCGTTGATGAAGGAAATCTTGGTGGCCAGGAACACGTTCGATGCGTATTTGATCACTTCGGCCGTTTGGACCGTGGTGACCACGAACGGCGTTTCAATCAGGTACAACGGCCGGTACAAATCCTTCAGGATCGCTGCGGCCTGTTCGCTCTCCACGCCGATGACCACGCGATCCGGACGCATGAAATCTTCAATCGCCGATCCCTCGCGGAGAAACTCCGGGTTGGATGCCACGTCGAAATTGACGGGTTTGGATTGATGGGCCTTGATGATCTCTCGCACGCGCGTCGAGGTTCCCACCGGCACGGTGGACTTGGTAGCCACCACCTTGTACCCCGTCATGCGGCTCCCGATGCTCCGGGCCACCTCATCCATGTAAGACAGGTCCGCGGAACCATCCAGGTTTGAGGGCGTACCAACCGCGATGAAGATCACCAGCGCCGTATCCACGGCTTGGTTCAAGTCGGTGGTAAAGGCGAGCCGGCCTGATTGAAGGCCTTTGGTCACCAATGCGGCCAAGCCGGGTTCATAAAACGGCACCTCGCCCCGCTCCAGTTGTTGAACGCGCTTGGCGTCCACGTCCATGCACGTCACGCTGAGTCCGAATTCCGCAAAGCACGCGCCCGTGACGAGTCCCACGTATCCCGTTCCGAGGACACTGATGTGCATCACAACCCCTTATTTGAATGGCGTCATTGCCCCTACAAGTGTATCTGTACGGGCTTTCTTGACAGGGTAGCATACGCGAACTAGAATCAAAATCGAAAGTCCTTCCCAAGAGCGGGAATAGCTCAGTGGTAGAGCATCGCCTTGCCAAGGCGAGGGTCGGGGGTTCAAATCCCCTTTCCCGCTCCAA
>JAJDZI010000034.1 GCA_022824735.1 Nitrospirales bacterium | reverse complement strand
CAGGGCCGTCCGGGAGAACCGTACTGGTGACCTGTTGGGTCCGGTCATTCCAAACCAGCAATTTCTGAAAAGACTTGGCCTGGGGATCAGGAAAAAGGCTTGTCTGCTCGCCGGATAGGGGAGCAACACGTGAGCCGCGCGGTGACGCAAAATCCATTTTCCCCCGCGACTCGGACGTAACAGATTTTTGCGTCATGTCGCCAAGAAGTCGCTTGAAGGCTTCATACTGCTCGTTAAGGAAATCCCTGGATCCCTCAGCTTCAAGCTCATAATCAGAGGCTTTTACGCGAAGCTTCAACTTATCCATAATATTTCACGAGATTGACTTTAAGTTTACGTTAATTTCAAGGAATATGCCATAAAACAAAATAGTGTCAATATACTGACATTATCATGACGCTATTTTGACGTTATTTATGCCGCAAAATCAAGTTATTATCGTCAGTTGTGTCTTTGATTGAGGAAACGGGTGTGAGCCGTGATCAACCAGTAACTATGTGGTCACGGCAGTTCGCCGGCTAATTCAAGAACGGATTGTCGTGTTTCGGGGGTGAGGCGAAAACCCAAAGTCTCAAGCTGATCCATAACTGGTTTAACCGCTTCAAGATCTCCGCGTTCCTTAGCCAGTAACATGATTCCCAACGTGCCTGAAAACTTCAAGTCAAGGGCGAGAGCATGTCGCCGCGCACGTTTATCGTCCAGTATGAGCAAGGCATCCGGTGTTTCGAGTCCCAACGCAAGCACTTCCATTTCACCATCGCCCATGTTTGTCACAAGGGGCATCAACGTTCTGTCTTGCACAGAGCTGATGTTGAGCCACGGCAGGGTCGCCGGGTCAGGCAGATAAACGTTCTGCCGCCGCCCTTCCTTCAACTCCATAGCTATAGCCTCGGGAATCTGTACCTGGCCAAAGAGTTCCACGAGGAGTTCCAGCCCGTCAGACTGATACAGGTATTGAAGCGGTGAGGTATTACAGATGACGACGGGCATCAGTCAGGTCTCGGCGTAGTTCAGCGCCCGTGAAGTGAAACGTATCCACGCCGTAGTCTGCCAACTTGGTCAAAAACAAGGCTTTGGGGACATTGGCGAATTTCGCTGCTGCCCCCGATGAGAGTCTGCCCATTTCGAAAAGCTTGACAGCCAGAAGTGTTCTTGCTTCCTGGCTGAACTGCTCGGGTGTCAACCCCAGTGCCAACAGGACATCGTCCGTGTAGTCGATGGTGATTGACCTGGTCATGCGATCTTTTCCAGAAACAATTTCCTGGTTTTAGGTATTGACACAATGAGGATTGGTATTTCAGTTAGTTTTATAGTTCTTCAGTGCTTCTTCAAGTTCTGATAGCTGTATGCTTCTCGCAGCTTGTTATCGAGATCCGAAAAGCAAATACGTTTCAATCCATGTCCATTCATTTTATCCAACATAAATTAGGATAATGTAGGACATTGCCCTGGTCAAGCCAAGACTAAAAAAATACAAATCGCTACTAATGACAATATGTTTTAGGATTTCAGGAGAATAATGCAGATTACGCAGGAACCGGGAAATTGGTGCCGAGGGGCAGAATCGAACTGCCGACACCAGCCTTTTCAGGGCTGTGCTCTGCCAACTGAGCTACCTCGGCACAAGGTCAGATCACGATGAGGAAGGCGGTACATTCATGTTTGCTGAAGCAACGGTTTAACAGGATTGTATGCGGAAAATCAAGGAACCCGTTTGCCTGATCTTGACCCGGTTTATGACGCCTCGGTATTCTCCGTCAGGGGATCAACCATCAGATTTCAGAGGCTGGAGAACATGAACCAAGAAGAACTCAACGAAGAATCAGTGCAAGCAGCAACAGTCGATCCTGATACTCCACCGGAAGACGGTGTCGAGGAGGAGGTCGTCGATACCCCGACGTATCTTCGCACGCTTCTGGAGCGGGCGCGATCTGCCGCTCCTCAATTGAGCCGTCTGTCGGCATCCGTCAAGAATGAAGCGCTGGTGGCCATGGCCGAAGGCCTGGAAGAGGCCACCGATGCGCTCCTGGAAGACAATGCAAAAGATCTCGAAGCCTTTGATGCGAGTAACGGACGGGAGGCCATGGCCGACCGGCTTCGACTCACGCCCGAGCGCGTGCGGGAAATGGCGGATGGACTCCGGCAAATTTCCCGGTTGCGCGATCCCGTCGGGCAATCCTCAGGCATGCAGGAACGACCCAACGGCATGAAGGTCGGACGAATCCGCGTGCCCATCGGAGTCATTGGGATCATTTACGAGTCCCGACCGAACGTCACGGCCGATGCTGCGGCCTTGTGTCTCAAATCCGGGAACGTGTGCGTACTTCGAGGTGGTTCGGAAGCCATTTATTCCAATATGGCCATTGCCCGCGTGTTATCCGAGGCCGCGCAAAAGGCGGGGCTTCCGGAAGGGGCCATCTCCCTGGTCGAGCGCACCGAACGGGAGGCGGTCCTGGAACTGCTGAAACAGGATCCATTCATCGACCTGATTATCCCGCGGGGCGGGGAATCCCTGATGAAACTCGTGACCGAGCACTCGACGATCCCGGTCATCAAGCATGATAAAGGGGTTTGCCACACCTATATCGATGCCGATGCCGATCTGGCGATGGCCGAGGCCATCAGCGTGAACGCCAAGGTCCAACGGCCTTCCACGTGCAACGCCATGGAGACGTTGCTGGTCCACCAAGGCATAGCCAGGACGTTTTTGCCGAAACTGGGCAAGGCCATGGTCGAGGCCGACGTGGAAATTCGGGGTTGCGAAAAAACCCGTCAATATATTCCCGAAGCCCAAAGCGCGGCGGAAGAGGATTATGGCCGGGAATTTCTGTCTTTGACGCTGGCCGTCAAGGTGGTCAAGGACATGGATGAAGCCATGACCCACATCCGGACGTATGGGTCGCGGCATACCGAAGTCATCGTGACCAAGGACTACGGTCGCGCCATGAGGTTTTTGCAGGAAGTCGATGCCGGCGCGGTGATGATCAATGCCTCGTCCAGGCTCAATGACGGCTACCAATTTGGCCTGGGCGCGGAAATCGGCATCAGTACAACGCGCATCCATGCCCGAGGACCCATGGGCCTCGAAGATTTGACCTGTTCCAAATACGTCGTGTACGGATCGGGGCAGCTTCGCGAGTAGAAACCAGAGACCCCTAGAATTCAAATTGCCAACCGGCCAACAACCCCCATGCCGGTTTTGCAGACGCGTTGTGGCCTGGATGATGCGTCCAGGTCGCATTCACGCGTAGTTCATTCCCATCAGTAAACGGGTGCTGCCAACCTGCCGAAACATCGAACTGCCGGCCGGACGGCGTGAAATCAGTCGCGAATGCCGAGCGCAAGACCTCGCCGGTTTTGGTACGGCCGACCGGAATGGAAAACGCAGCCGATCCGTCTTCTATCCGTAGCGGCTGGGAAAGCGAAAGCCGGACCATACCGCCGTTCTCCAAACCTCGCGTGGCATTGAAGGCAAAGGCACTGGTGGTCAGAGAGGACAGATGGTCGATGATTCCACCTTGCAATCGCGGGTGTGCCGTGCCGATTTCAACCGTAGCGGCAAATTGCCATCGGTCAAGATTGAAGGTTGTCTCAACACCAGTCACGAGGGCATCGGCCGCCAGTTGACCGAACGCGCCGGTTGCCGTCGTACCTAACAGCGTATCCTGCTCGGCAAGCCACCCTGCGCGAAAACCAATGGGAACGGGAAACGGTCGCCACGACAGCGTGGCTCCCGATGTTGGTGGTCTTCCATCAAGGCCTGACGTGGTAAAAAACGTGGCAGCCATGCCGTTATCTCCCGTCAGCGTCAGTGTGGTCGCGTTATCGGCCAGGGCAAAATGTCCGCGGTTGACACCGGCCGGCCGTTCCCTGAAACCGAATCGTACCATGGCATACCCCAGGTCCTGCTCGATTGAACCGCCGGCTCGATCAGGCCTGAACGTTGTCAGCCCCCCGGCGGTGCGGTGCGTCACCTCGTTTTGTGCCGTCAACTCCTGAAGCCGTATCAGGGAAGACGGCCCTCCCGCAACACCGGTGAAATTGGAAAGTTTGAACCAGAACGGTGAGCCCAGGTCGTCGAAGGCAACGATTTCCTGACTCGCCAGCGCACGTCCCAAGCCGTCGCCCAGTGCTCCGCCAAACCTGAGACTCGTCATACCGAGATCAACGCCGGCGTCATCGATCGTAGGGCCAAGGGAAACCGTGGGTTGCCCTTGGGGCGTAGTTGCAGCCCCGAGGTCCATCATGCCCTGGCCGTAGATCGCCATGTTGGCGTACTTGCCTTCCTTGTTGGCTGTGGCGAGAAGACGACTGACCAGGGCTGTGTTGGAGAGTTGGCCACGAAATTGCTGTTTCATCAATGCGAGCCCGCCGGCAACCATCGGTGCGGCCAAGGACGTACCGCCGCCTGTGCCGATTCCCCGTTCACCAGGAGTGCCGTCTATAGGTCCAAAATACGCTATCTTCACGTCAACACCGGGGGCTGCCAGGCACCACTGTCCGGCAACTCCGCAGCGGTTGGAAAAATCAGCGATGTCACCATGTTCGTCTACGGCCACCGCGGCAATGGAATGTCCCTGCAATTCCGTAATCCGTGCGACCAGTCCGGCCAATATTCCCACTGAGCTTGCATGAAGAGACCCGGACAGGTTTCCATCGCTGTCGGTTCGATTGTTCCCATCACAATTATGGCTTCCCGGTATACAAGCCCGGCCATGGTCATTGCCGGCAGCCCAGACAAGAATGGTTTTCTCCTGAACGCCTGTCTGCGCCAACGCAGTGATTGTTTGGTCCAGACTGGCCCTGATTGTTTGTGCATCGTAGTTTTCGATGAGCCCTGAAGCGGCAAAACTCAAATTCAGGATATCCATATCCTGTGCAAGGACCGTGTTGAACATTTGCGCATACTCCCCATCGCTTTGGCTCAGGCCGCTCGACGATCTTGGAGTATACACGCGGTCTCGTGGCGCAGGAGACCCGAGCGGGATTGCGAACATTTTCAAGTTAGCGCCCCAAGCAATACCTTGAAATCCATGTTCTCTACGATCATCCGGCTGGAGATGAGACGGATCTGCTCCGACGATACTGGCAACGGTTGTGCCGTGAGAAGCATCGCCCCCAACCTCGTCGGTTGCGCCTGAAAGGAAGGTTTCCGATATGCTTGAGCTTCCGAACAAAGGATGTGCCTGATCAATACCTGTATCAACGAAGCCGACGGTTACGCCTTCGCCCGGCACCACGTTTGACCCTTTTACAAGTTCAAGATGGGCATAGGCCTCGTCCGCATTAATGGCATTCAGTCCCCATTGATTCGAAAAATCAGTTGAATTGCGATAGCGTTGCGCAATTTTGTTGAATTCTTCGTTGTATTTCGAAGATGAAATACATCC
>JAJDZI010000027.1 GCA_022824735.1 Nitrospirales bacterium | reverse complement strand
CGCGCGGCTCACGTGTTGCTCCCCTATCCGGCGAGCAGACAAGCCTTTTTCCTGATCCCCAGGCCAAGTCTTTTCAGAAATTGCTGGTTTGGAATGACCGGACCCAACAGGTCACCAGTACGGTTCTCCCGGACGGCCCTGCGAGAATAGCCGATACGGTCCTGTTGCTCTTGTTGGGATATCGTGAACTTCAAGGGCTCAGTCAGGTATCCGCATTGGACCTGAACCAGGGGCTCAGGTCCGCAGGCATCGACGACGTTCGTTTGGATAGGGAAATGGCGCCTTACCTGAAGGCCAAACTGGTGCTGCGATCAGGAGTCGGGAAAGGCAGCCGGTATCGACTCACCACGCGCGGCGTCAAACAAGCCCAGGAGCTTGCTCAAACCCTCGCCACGCTAATCCCCGATCCCCTACCGTGATTCGCCAAGTATTAAGGGCTGCTACAGTCTTTGGTATTGGTTGCAGGCTCGAAACATGACATTATTCTGTGAAGAGGTCGGAGTGCGAGCCGATACGGACCAAGTGCAATTCGTGTCCTTCGACCCGGTATATCAGGAGCCAGTCCGGCTCGATGTGCGTCTCCCGATACCCTTTCCAGGTCCCTCGCAATGAATGATCGCGTTGCTGCACGGTTAACGGTTCTTGCCGGATCAATGCTGCCAGCACCGTCCGCAACTGTGTCAGGTCTTTCCCCTGTTTCCGGGCTCTTTTAACGTCGCGCTTGAACTGCGTGGATCGAACCGGGGTCAGCACTCAGATGTCCAGATCCCGGAACAGGTCTTCGGCCTTGACGTAACGCTTCCCTTTGCCTTCGTTTAATTCCTTCATGGCCTTGAGAGTGGTGACGTTTGGCACTTGGACGGCAAATGGCAGTCGCTTTTCGTCTGCCACGCGCACCAACAATAGACGAATGGCATCGGACACTGATAGGCCCATGGCCTGGAGTACTTTCGTGGCTTGTGCTTTGGTCTCGCTCGCGATCCGAGCGCGCACGACGGTATCGGCATTCATCTTGATGTCCTCCGGCATGTAGCCTGAATGTAGCTACACGTTCTTGTCATGTCAAGGGATTTCCGGGAGACGTTGATTCCCGATCCCCTACCTTGATGAGAGAAGGAAGCGGGTTAGGGGATTGCCTGCTGCTTGTCTTGCCCGGTCATGACCGCGTCGATCATGGAGCGAAACAATAATTGGCCGTCCTGGTTGTTCAACAAGGCTTCGGCGCAGCGTTCAGGGTGCGGCATGAGGCCCAACACGTTGCCCGCGGGATTGCGAAGCCCGGCAATATTGTCGAGCGAGCCGTTGGGATTGGCCTGTTCCGTAACGGCTCCATCCGCCCGGCAATACCGGAACACGACCTGGGCGTTGGCTTGGAGCGCCGCCATGGTCACGGGATCGGTATGGTAGTTGCCCTCCGCATGGGCAATGGGAATACGTATCACCTGTCCGGATTCATAGTGTCGCGTAAATGGGGTGTCGGCATTTTCCACCTTCACGCAGACGTCGTCGCATAGAAAGGAAAGTCCGACGTTAGGCAGCATGGCCCCGGGCAATAACCCCGCTTCAAGGAGGATCTGAAACCCGTTGCAGATTCCCAGGACCAACCCTCCCGTCCGGGCGAATTCCTGAACGGCGTGCATAATCGGCGAGAGTTGCGCGATAGCCCCGCTACGAAGGTAGTCCCCGTACGAAAAGCCGCCGGGCAGGATGACGGCATCCAGGTTGCCCAGCGACGTATCACCATGCCAGATGAGATTGACGTCCTGATCCAGCACGTTGGCCAGGACGTGTGCGCAATCGCGGTCACAGTTCGAGCCGGGAAAAACAATGACGCCCCATTTCATGAGGAATGCCGCGACGGGTGAGGTGCCAACTCGCATTGATATTCTTCGATGACCGTGTTGGCGAGGAGCGTTTCACACATGGCCTTGAGTTGCGCTTCCGCCTCGACCGGATCATCCTGGTTCAATTCAATTTCCAGAAACTTTCCCACACGAACGCCGGTCACACCGGCAAACCCCAGGGTTCCCAACGACTGCTGGATGGCCCTGCCCTGCGGGTCCAAAATGCCCGATTTCAAGGTCACGTGAATTTTGGCCCTGATCATGGGCGAGTTCTGCCTTTTCGTATGGGCATGGTTTTCAAAGAGACTGCCTTTGAGCCAAAGACCCGCCGGTAGACTGCATCCAGGTGACGAACGTACCATCCAGGATCGAAACAGGAGTCGATTTCGGCTTGCGTCAACTTTCTGGAGACCAACGGGTCTTCAGACACGAGATCGTGAAAAGACTCCTCGCCTTCCCAGGCTTCCATGGCGTTCCGTTGAATCGTTTCATACGCGACCTTGCGCTCGACGCCACGATCCACCAAGGCCAGCAACAAGCGTTGCGAATAGACCAACCCACCCTTCAGGTTTAAATTTTCCAACATCCTGTCCGGATACACCACCAGGTTCTTGAGAAGTTGGGTAAGACGCACGAGCATATAATCAATCAAGATCGTGCTGTCAGGGATAATAATGCGCTCGACTGAAGAATGGCTGATGTCCCGTTCGTGCCACAATGCGACGTTTTCCAGCCCAGCCAGACTGTTGGCTCGAATAACCCGGGCCAGCCCACAGAGATTTTCGGATCCCACCGGATTCCGTTTATGCGGCATGGCGGATGATCCTTTTTGCCCGGCGCTAAAATATTCTTCGGCTTCCAGGACTTCGGTTCGTTGGAGATGGCGAATTTCCGTCGCCACTTTTTCGATACTCGCGGCGACAAGGGCCAAGGCGCTGATCAACGCGGCGTGCCGGTCTCGTTGCACGACCTGGTTGGAAACCGCAGCCGGTTTCAACCCCAATTTCGCGCAGGTGACTTTTTCAATCCGCGGCGGCAGGTGGGCGAACGTGCCCATAGCCCCGGACAGCTTCCCAACGGCAACGTCCTCTCCGGCTGCCGTCAGCCGTTTGCGTTGCCGTTTGAATTCCTCATACCAGATGGCAAATTTGAAACCCAGGGAAATGGGCTCGCCGTGAATGCCGTGAGACCGCCCGACCATCATCGTATTCCGGTACGCGAAGGCTCGATCTTGCAACACCGTTAACAGGGCGTCCAGGTCTTCCAGGATGATACCCATCGCCTCGACCAACTGAATAGCCAGCCCGGTATCGAGCACGTCTGAGGAGGTCAGGCCCACGTGTAAATGACGGGCCTGCGGACCGGCTTGTTCGGCAACGGATTCCAAAAACGCAATGACGTCATGTTTGGTGACCCGTTCGATTTCTTCGATCCGGCCGGGGTCCAGGGTCACGTTTCGTTTGACTCGCCGGGCCATGCCCCGCGGAACGTCGCCGGCTTCTTCACGCGCCTCACACGCAGCCAACTCGACTTGCAGCCAAGTTTCATATTTCCGCTGAGAAGTCCATACGCCCCCCATGCGGGGCAAGGTGTAGCGTTCAATCATGAGGATTCCTCACAAATACTTTACCGGCTAACGTCTTTTCAAATTCCGATCGAATTTCGCGCACTCACGGGCTAACCGACATGTTATTCCTGCGGGGTGTAGAGACAGGCATCCAAAATACCCAGAACCTCATCAAGCACGAATCGAGGGGCTTTTTCAATAAATTTCACGCGTCGCCTTGCACTGTCAACGGACTTGAGTTGTTCAACCATAATGTATCCCGTCAGGGACGACCCCTCGGGGACGGCCACGTGAAAGGGAATTTTCCTGAACGCCCTGGTGATGGGGCACACCATGGCAAGCCCAGTATGGCGGTTGAACAACGTGTTACTGACGACCAAGGCAGGGCGACGTCCTTTTTGTTCATGCCCGGCCTTCGGATCAAAGGTCAGAATCACGAAATCTCCTTTTTTCGGAACATAGGTAGGCACCTACCACTCCTCTTTCCCTACGGGTGGTCCCCAGTCCTGTTCTTCAGGCCGATACCTTTTCGGCATGTTGGCGACCAACGTTTTCAAATCATATCTCCCCCGCACTTTGACCACAGGTTCGACTATAATCCGTCCCTTCCGGATAGAGACTTTCACTTCATCACCGACGTTAATTCGGGCTTCGTCCAAAAGCGTCTTCGTGAACCGAAGACCCTGACTATTTCCCCATTTCTGAACCTTGGTCAACATCGCCTACCTCCACGCGCCATCAATTGTATAGCCGGAGTATAGCCTCATGTACGCTGCATTGCAATGGCTCACGAAAAGGGCCGGAGGGGGAGGAGAATCAAGGATGACAGAAGGAGAAAATGCCGTGGATGAACCGTGGATTGAACGGACAACCATTTAATGGGCGAGCGCGTCGCGTTTGGGCTCCAGGCGCGCATCGTGTTTGATGAGTTGATCCAGGATACCGTTGACGAATCGTCTGGTCTCGTCGTCCGCAAAATTTTTGGCCAACTCCAGGGCTTCATCCACGGTCACCTTCGCCGGCACGTCAGGGACCCAAAGCAATTCATACATCGCTTGTCGCAAAATATTGCGATCCACCACGGGCATACGATCAATGGTCCAGTTTCGCGCATAGGCGGCAATCAGATCGTCGAGTTCGACTTGATGGGTCCGGACGCCGGCGACCAGTTCAGACGTAAACGTTCTGACCGATTCCGACGCATCTCGTTGCGCCCAGAACTGTTCCAACCAGAATTCGGTAGATCCGTGAAAATCGCATTGAAACAGAATCTGAAGGGCCAATTCACGCGCGTCGTGCCGCGTATACCCTCGTCGCGATTCCGAGGATGAGTCTTCTTGTGTCACGTTCATGGGCATATATGATCATATGTGCCGGAAGCCGGTCGGCTTTCGATTGCCGTCGTGCAATTCTTTCATGAGCGTTGCCATCTCAATAGCGGTACACGCGGCTTCCCTGCCCCGGTTGACTTCAGTGGTGCCGGCCCTGGCCAATGCCTCTTCCGCGGTATTCGTAGTCAGGACGCCGAAGATGACGGGAATGCCCGTTTCCCATGAGGCCCGCGCAATGCCCCGGCTCATTTCCGCGCTAATGAAATCAAAATGAGGGGTCTCTCCCTTGATGACGGCACCCAAACACATCACGGCATCGAACTGTTTGGATTGAGCCAATTGCCTGGCGACCAACGGAATTTCAAACGCCCCGGGGACACGGACGACGTGAAGGTTGTCTTCGGACGCACCATGGTGTTTCAGCGTTTCGAGTGCGGCGGCTTCCAAACGTCCGGTGACAAATTCATTGAATTTGCTGACCACGATGCCAAATCGCAGGTCCCCGGCATTCAGATTTCCTTCAGTGGGATTCATGGGTATCCCTCATGCAGGTCCGTCGCCTGTCTTCCAAGGAATGAACATGGGCCGCCTTACATCAATTTGTCATTCCCGGCATCCTCCTCCTGTCATTCCCGGCATCTTTAATCGGGAATCCAGTGTCTTTGCCTTTCTTGCGTTCGTAAAAAACAACGACACTGGATTCCCGCATTCGCGGGAATGACGTTTGGGAGAGGGTGCGAAACGAACCCGTCAGACGTTGTTCAACATGTGCCCCAGTTTGCTTTTTTTCGTTCGAAGGTAATGGACGTTCGTTTCCTGGGGATCACTTTCAATGGGGACCCGTTCAACGACCTTCAAGCCATAGCCTTCGATGCCCACGATCTTCCGGGGATTATTCGTCATGAGACGGATCTGCCTGAGTCCCAACGCGACCAGGATCTGCGCGCCGATACCGTAATCCCGTAAGTCCGGTTTAAACCCCAGCTTGAGATTGGCCTCAACCGTATCGCTGCCCTGATCCTGGAGGTGATATGCTTTGATTTTATTCAGCAACCCGATGCCTCTCCCCTCCTGGTTCAAGTACAGCAACACTCCCTTGCCTTCCTTCTCGATAAAGGCCATCGCATGGTGGAGTTGATCGCGACAATCGCACCGCAAGGAGCCGAAGACGTCCGCCGTGAGACAGCCGGAGTGTACGCGGACCAGTGTGGGGGATTCATCAATGCGGCCTTTCACCAGGGCCATGTGCGTGCCGCTATCCAATTCATTCTCAAAAACCCTGGCTTCAAAATTCCCAAAAATCGTAGGCAACTCCGCGCTCACGGACTTTTTGACGAAAGTCTCGCGCGACAACCGATGCTGAATGAGATCTTTAATGGTAATGATCTTGAGGGCATGTCGCTTGGCAAAAGCCATCAAGTCGGGCACCCTGGCCATGGTTCCATCGTCGTTCATGATCTCGCAAATGACCCCGGCCGGATACCTGCCGGCCATCCGGGCCAAATCAACGGACCCTTCGGTCTGCCCCGCCCGCTTCAGCACGCCGCCATGATGGGCCCGCAAAGGGAAAATGTGTCCCGGTCGC
This sequence comes from Nitrospirales bacterium, assembly GCA_022824735.1. Classification (GTDB taxonomy): domain Bacteria; phylum Nitrospirota; class Nitrospiria; order Nitrospirales; family UBA8639; genus Bin75. Next base: position 5,833 of record JAJDZI010000027.1, on the reverse strand, counting down.
GTGAAATCCGAGGGTTTGCATGAGGGATCGACGGCCATGCGAATCGTCGTCGCCCGGTCGGCGGCCGAAATCCCCGTCGTCACGTCTCGCGAGGCATCGATGGACACGGTAAACGCCGTACCGAACGGCGCGGTATTTTCCGGAGTCTGGGGATGCAGATTCAGTTGGTCTGCCCGGTCGGACGTGACGGTCAGACAGATAAGTCCCCGTGCATGTATGGCCATGAAATTGACCGCTTCCGGGGTCACGGATTCGGCAGCGATCACCAGGTCGCCCTCGTTTTCGCGATCCTCATCGTCTACCAGGATCACGAATTTCCCGGCACGAATATCCTCAAGGGCTTCGTCGATGGTATTAAAAACAGGCATCATGGATGCAATCCTTCTCTAGTTATACGCGCCTTGTCAATAGAAAGTTCATGACCCGCGGCTCCAAAAAGAAGAATCACGGGCCTTCTTCCTTGATTGAAAGAGCCAGAGATCGTTGAACGCAGATCACGTTGACCGTGGCAACCCCGGTCAGAACGACGAAGACGAGAAATCCACTCGCGTACGTCCCCGTGACGTCCTTTAACAAACCGAACCAGAACGGAAGAAAGAATCCGCCGAGCCCGCCGGCTGCGCCGATAAACCCCGAAGCCGTCCCCATCATGTTCCTGTAGCGTAATGACGCCACCTGAAACACCACCCCGTTTCCAAAGCCCAAAAGAAGAAGGGTCAGTACGGTCAGGGGAAAAGCCCAGAATGGAGGCGGCAACCACGCCAGCAGGATGCAGAGCCCCCCGATAGCCGGCAATCCGATTTGAAGCAAGTTGAGTCCGCCGACCCGGTCGGCCCAGTGACCGCCGACCGGCCTGGCGATACTTCCCGCCAACCCGCAGAACGCCGTCAGGCTTCCGGCAGCCACCATATCCAAGCCATACTGATCGTGGAAGAAAATGGGCAAGAAGCTCGAAAACCCGACGAATCCGCCGAACGTCACCCCGTAAAAAAAACACAGCCACTGCATGAACCGCTCCTGATACACCGTGCGAAATGAACCTGCCAAGCCCTTCGCTTGCCGGTTCTGCCGGGGAAGTTCTTGAACGAAGAGCGCAAACACGATGGCCGCGAGCAGAACCGGTATAATCATCAGGCCAAACACTCCGTGCCATCCAATGTGGGTCGCCAGGCGTGGCGCAAAGAACGTCGCAAGAAGAACTCCGCTGTTTCCCGTTGCGGCAATACCCATCGCCAGCCCTTGATGTTCCGATGGATACGCGCGACTCGCTACGGGCAGCGCGACGGCAAAACTCGCGCCCGCCGCCCCCAGCAAAAACCCGATCCCGAACATTTGGGTATAACTTTCCCCGAACAACCAGCCCAGGACCAATGCCGCCACTTCGACCCCGAGAATGCCGAGGCCCACTCGTTTCGCGCCGAACTGATCCGTGAACGGCCCGACCACGATACGCAACAAGGCTCCGCCAAGTAAGGGAGTCGCAACCAACAGTCCTTTCTGTGTCGCGTTTAACGCGAAATCTTCCGCAATGGCAATGCCCAATGCGCCGATCAACAGCCAGACGACGAAACTCACTTCGAAATGAAGCCATGCCCCCACTAACGAAGGCCAATGGCCGCTTTTCAGGGCATTCTTGAGGCGGTGTGGAGTCACGGGCACAAATCAATCAAAAAGAAGATTCGGCGAAAGACGTTAATTTTTTCAACGGCCGTGACTATAAAGCACGATGCCGAATCGCCGCAATCGGACGACAAAACAAGGGGATCATCGAAGCCTTTTTTGTGATTCTTCTTTCCACGGTTTATAATTTCGCAGCAATGATAATGATGCCTTCTTCCAAGCAAGACGAGAACCGACTTGAGGCGGACGATCTTCCCGTCGAGGCTGAACTTGTGCTCGATCCCGAGGACAAGGGAGCGGTTTCCGAAGACGTTGCGGAATCCGGCGATGGTTCCCGGGCTGAGTCGGCCGAGGCAACGGCGCTTGTGCCCAGCACGGCATTGGGCCGGTATCTTGTTGAAATCCGTCGCTACCCGTTTCTTTCCAAAGAAGAAGAAGTACAGCTCTTCCATGAATATCAGGTCATGGGCAGCCGTGACGCGGCGGTGAAACTGATCCTGTCCAACCTGCGAGTGTCGGTGGCCATCGCTTCGGAATACGGGCATACCGGCGCTGACCAGATGGACCTCATCCAGGAAGGGAACGTCGGCCTGATGCAGGCCATCAAAAAATTCGACGTGTCCCGCAACGTACGCTTCTACGCATATGCCGCATGGTGGGTCAGGGCCTATATCCTCCGCTACCTGCTGCAATCTCATCGTTTGGTCAAGATCGGCACGACCCAGGAACAACGAAAACTCTTCTATAACCTGAAAAAAGAAAAAGCCAAACTCGAGCGGGAAGGATTTGTGCCGGATGCCAAGCTTCTGGCCGATCGCCTTCAGGTCCGGGAGCGGGACGTGCTGGAAATGGATCAGCGACTGGGAAGCTGGGAGTTGTCCCTCGACCAACCCATCAGCAAAGACAAGGAGGAGGGAACCTTCCTCGATTTTCTGCCCGCCCCCACGCCCAGAGTGGACGACACCATCGCGAAGAAAGAATTGATGTTGCTTTTCAGGAAAAAACTCGGGGAATTCTCAAAAACCCTCGACGAGCGGGACGAAGAAATCCTGCGGAATCGGCTCCTATCAGAAACACCGTTGACGCTTGAGGAAATCGGCCGCAAGTATTCGATCACCAAGGAACGATCCAGACAGTTGGAAGCCAGAATAATCAAACGGTTGCGTCAGTTCATGAAGGCGGAATTGAAGGATTTCGACGCCTTGCGGAACTGAGGGTCCCACTCCCCTGCCAATTATTCACATTTTTTTGTTTCCGGAGCTTGACTTTTGAAAAACAGGTCTTACCTGTTGACTTGACCATTGTATGGAATCCTTAAACCATTAGGATTTCTGAATAGTATCATATAGTTACCACACGTCGAGAGCCGGGACTATTAACCAAAGGAGGAAGTTCTCACATGGCCACGCAAACCAAGGAAAAAGAAGAAACCAAGGGCACGGCAGCCAAAGGCTTTTTGCCCCTTGGCGACCGGATTTTCGTCACCTATACGGAAGAACTCGAACGCACGGCCGGAGGCATCTATGTGCCGGATTCCGCCAGGGAAAAACCTCAACGGGGAACGGTTGAAGGCGTCGGAAGAGACGTCAAATCCCTGAAAGTCGGAGATCAGGTCCTCTTCGACAAATATTCCGGAACCAAGATCAACATCGAAAACGACGATTGCCTGATCCTGAGAGAGGAAGACATCCTGGGCGTCTTTGTCAATTCCTGAAGATCCTGATCAAACCATAAAACCGAATCCTATGAATAAAAATTCAAGCATGACTTTAATTTGATGGAGGAACATTATGTCTAAGCAGCTATTGTATAGTGATCAAGCCAGGAGCGCGATTCTCCAGGGCGTGAACCAATTGGCCAATGCCGTCAAGGCCACGTTGGGTCCGAAAGGCCGGAACGCCATTCTGGACAAGAAATTCGGCGCCCCCACGATCACCAAGGACGGCGTGACCGTCGCTAAGGAAATCGATCTCAAGGATCCCTACCAGAACATGGGAGCCCAACTGGTCAAGGAAGTCGCCAGCAAAACCAGCGACGTGGCCGGTGACGGCACCACGACCGCCACGGTGTTGGCCCAGGCCATTTTCCGCGAAGGCGTGAAGCACCTGAGCGCCGGCGCGAACCCTATGGAATTGAAGCGCGGGATCGAGAAAGCCGTTGAAACGGCCACCGGAGAGTTGAAGAAACTCAGCAAGCCCTGTCAGGACAAAAAAGAGATCGGGCAAATCGGCGCCATTTCCGCGAACAACGATTCCACCATCGGCGACCTGATTGCCGAAGCCATGGATAAGGTCGGAAAAGACGGGGTCATTACCGTTGAAGAAGCCAAGTCCATGAGCACCTCGCTGGACGTGGTCGAAGGCATGCAATTCGATCGCGGGTACATTTCCCCCTACTTCGTTACCAACGCCGAACGCATGGAATCCTCACTCGAAGATGCGTTCCTGCTCATCCACGAAAAGAAAATCAGCGCCATGAAGGACCTGCTCCCCATCCTGGAGCAAGTGGCCAAAATGGGCAAGCCACTCGTCATCGTGGCCGAGGACGTCGAAGGCGAAGCCTTGGCGACGTTGGTGGTGAATAAGCTGCGCGGCACGCTGAACATTGCGGCCGTCAAAGCCCCGGGCTTCGGTGATCGCCGGAAAGCCATGCTGGAAGACATCGCCATCCTGACCGGCGGCCAGGTGATTTCCGAGGAAGTGGGCGTGAAGCTGGAGAACGTGAAACTCACGGACCTCGGTCGCGCCAAGCGAGTGACCATCGACAAAGACAATACGACGATCGTCGAAGGTGCCGGCGACCCCAAGAAGATCGAAGGCCGGGTCAAGCAAATCAAGGCGCAAATCGAGGAAACCACGTCGGATTACGACCGCGAAAAGCTGCAAGAGCGGTTGGCGAAGATCGTGGGCGGCGTGGCGGTCATCAACGTCGGAGCCGCGACGGAAACTGAAATGAAAGAAAAGAAAGCCCGCGTGGAAGACGCGCTGCACGCGACGAAAGCGGCCGTGGAAGAAGGCATTGTCCCCGGCGGCGGCGTGGCGCTGCTCCGGTCCGTTCCCGCGTTGGAAAAAATGACATTGGACGGCGATCAGCAATTCGGCGTCAACATCGTCCGACGGGCGTGTGAAGAGCCGATCCGGTTGATCGCGGAGAACGCCGGCGTCGAAGGCTCGATCGTCGTGGACAAAGTCCGCAGCGCCAAGGCCAGTAACGGATACAACGCGGCCACGGACGAATACGTCGACCTGGTCGATGCCGGTGTCATCGACCCGACCAAAGTGACGCGGTGCGCCTTACAAAACGCCGCGAGCGTCGCCGGGTTGATGCTCACCACCGAAGTCACCGTGACCGACCTGCCGGAAGAAAAGAAAGAACCGGCCATGGGCGGCCACGGCCACGACCACGGCATGGGCGGAATGGGCGGCATGATGTAAGACCGCTGAGGTTCAAATTCGTCCTGCTCGCTTCAGTTACCAGGCAGAGCAAGTTGAAGGCCCGAGGGACCGTTCCCCCGGGCCTTCGTTTTTTTAAATCGTTTCACGGGAACAGAACCTCCCCTCCTGTCATCTCCGTATGTGTTTAGTCATTCCCCTCGGCTTCGCCCTCCCGTTCGCCCTGAGCGTAAGGTGCCCCGCACCTGAAGTCGAAGGGTTAGAACAGGCACTGACACATTTCACTCTTTCCTTCTGTCATTCCCGACATCTTTAATCGGGAATCCAGTGTCTTTGCTTTTCTCCCTCGCCCGATTGCCTGCATTAAGCAGGAAATAGGGAGAGGGCCGGGGTGAGGGGGCATTCAGGAATAAGGCAGGCATTCGAGAACTCAACTCACCTCGACTTTATAACTTTTCGCCCCGCTTGAATCTTTTTATGACGTTCCTGCACAGGCAAAGTTTCAAGGTGCTCCACCATGATATTTGCCATTTTTCGTGCGATTTCTCTAGCTGATAGCTTACGTTTCATAGATGCCAATCTGGCATGTGAATACTAGGCTGGTCAACAGAATTGACCGGGATTCACTTTCCCTCTATCGAGGTTCAGATGACGTTCGCATCCAAGAGATTGCCCTTCATGCGTCTTCTTCGTCAATGAACGGGATCTTCCGATTAGAACGTCGGTCCGGGAGTTCAAGCTCTATCCCACGCGGCATGTTCTCGACCAGCCACTGGCCCAAGGGTTTACGTAGCGGCGATTGCTGTTGCCACAATCGTTCG
>JAJDZI010000004.1 GCA_022824735.1 Nitrospirales bacterium | reverse complement strand
GTCTACAAGCGATCGCCGCATGGGATCTTGCGATTACACGCCGGAGCATGTCGCCCAAGCCATTTTCTCGACACCGCCCAAAAATCGAGCCGATTGGAAGTTTCTCAGAGAGAAAGGACAGAAACCGACCTAATCCTGTTGTGCACTTCGGTATATAAGTCCCAGGTTCGGCGAAGCATGCGTTTCTGCCGTCACGCGTGCGTCTATCCGGCAGGAGCAGTGTCATCTCGAACCTGGCTCCTATGGTAAGTGTGCCCTTGCGTCTTTCAGGGGTATCATCAGATCCATCGGATCCGTGGGAGAAGACTGAAAACCAAACCGTTCGTAAAACCGTTTGGCTTCATCGGAGAGGGCGTGCACCACAAAGGCGCGGATGCCTGCAATGTCTGCGGCTTGCAGGGTGCGCCTGACGGCATCAGCAAGAAGGTCGCGCCCCAGGCCTTTCTTTTGCCAATCGACGTGGATGGCCAGGCGACCAAGTACCATGACGGGAATAGGGCCCGGCATGTTGCGGCGAACCCGGCCGGGAGCCTGCGCGCATTGCACGGCACCGGTGGCCAACGTGTAATACGCGACCACGTGACCCTGGTGACAGACCACGTAGGTCCGTGACGCACCTGAAGCTTCGTTTTTAAGGGCACGCCGCTCCAGCCAGTCATTCAGCGCATCATGGCCACAATCAAAGTCGTCGAGAATATGGTGTGGGTTGAGAGCTTCGGGTGCGGTGAGTTTTGGCGTGGATGCGTCCGTGTTCAGTTTTCCCAAATCGGCTTCCGGTTCAGTAATTTTTTGAGTTTGGGATGGTGTCGCGTCGGGGCATCGAGCGCATCAACAAATGCCCGATATGCCGGTTCGTCCAGATTGAACAGTCTCCGGTCGAGGAGCACGTCCTCGGCTTCACGACACGCTGCGTCGAGAACAAAGTCCGTTATGCGTTTGTCCGTGATGCCGCAGGCGCGATCGATTAACGCACGTGTATGAGGTTTCACCCGAAGATTGATGTTCCTCGGTGGATCCTTGCGTTGCGTTTTGGCAGTGTGTTTGCGCATATGCGACTCCGTTTTTCTCCGCCCTTGCCCGGAGTATCCTCAGGCGTGCGCACAATGTCAACATGTTTCTTTATGAGAGGGCTTTTTCAATCTTCAGTCAGTGGTCGCCAATGTGAAAACGTCGCGGCTTGCCCTTGGACGGCCCCGTGATCGTCCAGGATGTTCCAGACCGTGGCTTGCTGCACGAGAAACCGCCTGCCGGTTCGTGAGATGCGTATCCCCTGGTAATCGGTAATGAATCCGTGCGTCGCCACCTGCTCGAGCATCCGGGCCCGCTCGGGTTGATTCACGGGTTCTGCGGTGAAACGCGAAGGGATGCCGGTAAATTCTTCCCAGGTCCCTTCCCATAATTCGAGGGCCTGTCGATTCCCGTAATTGAGGATGGGGTCCTCCGCCTTGGTGTGGGAGGCCACCACAAAAGGCGCAACATAAAGCCGTTCGCCCTGCTCCTCCAGCGTGCCCGTCCGGTCGATGAGTTCACGTTCCAACCAGCACGCATAACTGTCCAACAGCCACCGGACCCAGGTCAGGTCCATGGGAGGCAGCGGCTCTGGGAACTCCGTGTTCATATGTTCCGTCCGAACAAAAGGATGATCGCCGTAAAAGATTTCAGCCCAAGCGAGGATATCCATCCGTTACCATTTCGTGGTGGTGACGGCCGACGAATTGTATGGCTCATGGTGTATCTGCTGCCTATCGGGAACGGAATTCCGAAAGCCGTGTATGCTTTACGAGTTGCTGCATGTTTTGCAAAGTGAAGACCTTGCCTCGAGTGGCAAGTAGCAACTTCTTCATGTCCTCACGGCGTACGCCGAAGCCGCGTCCGGCAATACAAGCGACCACTTCGAATTTTGGCTTATTTGTCGGTTGTCCTTCCATGCTGAGTGAGCCAAGATGCTGAACTCGTGTAATCTTATCGCGCGCCGTGCCGTCGTCTTCGGTAAGTTTGGCCTCAATGACAATTTGCGGGTTGAACTCGTTGGGGATGATGAAATCAGGGGTTTGGTCGAAACCCGGAAGGCGTTCGGCCCTCTTGGTTTTGCGAAAGCTGATGCCGGCGCGGGACAGAACATCCTCGATGGCGTTTTCGACTATATTGCCGACAATCTCGCTGATGGAGTCCCTGTGGCCGGCAAACGGTCGTCCTAGGAAGCGCTCATACAGCAATATTGAGTAGGGAACACCCAAATCTGCAAGGGATTGAATGCTGGTAAGCCCTGAAGCCGTATCGGCCTTATCGAGCCTATGGAGGCTGTCAGGGGAAACCTTGGGGACACCGGATTCAAGGATATGGCAGGCGGCGGCAACCAATGTATGAATGCGCTTCTCCGTCACGCCGCCATTTCTCGGCAGGGCCGCTTCTGGCTTCATACGGATTTTGCGGTCAATCGCGCGCGCCGCGCCTTGGGTTATCTCGATTCCTGTATGCCGACTTGCGTAGTAGGCCCATTCCGACGGCGTGAAGCCTATCATGCAGCGAAGGATAATCAATGAAATCGGCGCATCGAATACGGCTGGCATGACCGTTGCTGGCGTCACGTTCTGGAAATTTCTCGTGGCACGTTTTAAGGTTTCGTAGCCAGCCTCGAATGTGGTGAACTCGACGAACCCCTTGCCCCTCGGCATAACCAGAAATTCGGATTCGAGACACCCGAACACCGCATCGACATACACGTCCAGATTGGATTAAACTTCGTCGAAGCCGACTTCAAAAGGAAACGGCATGGCGCATGTCCTCATCGGGCTTCGTTGCTGATAACAACGGCTCAAGCGATGCCGCCTTGGGCTTGGCGGCTTCCACAAGGTTTATGATGTAGTCGGGATCTCCGAGGGTGGAAAGCACGCCGGCGAAAGCCGCCATTTTTTGCGCGGTAGATTGAGTGTTGTCCCAGCTTTTGTGAAGTTTCCAGATTGCCATACGGGTAAGATGACCAAGGACGATACATCGAGTATCGCCACGGGTAGGGGTTCTACCGGAGGTCTCCAGCCGTGCTACATCCTTGGTGGCAATTGCAGTAAGCTGCTTCGGTGTGTCGAACAACCAACTGCGAGGGATCACGCCTGTTGACCGGCACACGAAAACAGTGTCGATAATCGAAGATGTCGTGCCATGGATATGAATTGAGCCGCCCATTTCGCCGGGGCATGGCAACGACGCGGAACAGACAAGGCCTGCATCTAGAATGGCGACCCCGACGGCGTAATACGCTTCCCGTTTGTTGTGGTGAAAGGTGAACGCGAGAGGAGATCCCGGCTTCAAGGCACGGGCCATTCGCGAATAGACGGCGGACAGTCCTTCGGTAAAATGGCCCAAATCGCGGTTTTGTGTGACGTTGCCTGTCAGTTCATCTGCAGATCGAGTGGACACGCGATCAAAACCTTCGGCTTCGTTCCCGACGAGGCGACGGAGCCAGACATAGCAGAAATCCATCAGTTCGCCGTACTGGACATTGCCGAAATAGGGTGGATCCGTCAACACGGCATCGAGACTGTGCGGGTCAAGTTCGATCTCCGTGGCGTTCGCGCAACGGATAGTTACCGTACGATGGCTGCCATTGAGCTTCTCGCCGATCCATTCGCCCTGGATAGGAACTCGGGCCTTGTGTGTCCCATTGCGGCGAACCTCGAACGGCGCATCGCAGTAGCGCTTCGCTTTGGTGTATTTGTCGATGATATTGGACCAGCCGCCGGAACCGACGTTCGATCCTGCAACGTCGGTGATGCCGAGAAAGTTGGATTCGCACTGCACCAGCCCGACAGGAAAACCATGCACGGAGAAGATATCCAGGGATTTGAGTGCCATGGTGTCATAGCGGCAGAGCATATTCTGATAACGGAGCAAATCGGAGAGGTTGGTGGCGAGTGCATGGCGTATGCGTTCGTCTTCGACCTTGGCGATCAATCGGCAACTCAATTCCAATCCGAGCAGTTGACGCGCATTGAACATATCTCTGTAGCGTCTATAGCCCCAACGATGCAGGCGGTCGGTTTCGTCACCGGACAGAATTTCCTGATCCGGCACAAAGATTGGGGTGATCTGCTCCCATCGTCTGACTGCGGCATCCGCGCACTCGATGTCCTCGGCATCAGGTTTTTTGAAGAATCGACCTTTGTGTCTGATCTTTCGTTTCGGGTTGTAGTATTCGATGGCGAACATGCGGTGCCTGAGTGGTGAACAAATCTTTCCGGGATAAGTATTAAGATGCCCGCAGTGAGGGCAGTTGCAACGCCCCTTGTACGCGGGCCCTATTTGGCGAAGAGATGTCCCGCACGTGGAGCAATCCCCAGGATTCTTGCGGTCGTCAACCTCGTTGAGATCGCCACAAGCCTGGCACACAAAGACGTTCTTCGGATGGCGCCTGTTTTCGGCGAGAAGGTATCCCGGGAATAAATCGAACGGTTTTCCGCAAGCCGTGCAATCGAGCACTTTGACCCAAAGAAAGGATTTCACAGGCACGTCGGCGTCGCCATAGAGCGGGCAAGCTGTGCGGTAATACTGATTAATATCGGCGCGTAGGGCCTCAAGAAGGTTTTGAGCCGCCTGTTTGTATGCCCGTACGTCGAGATGTTCGATTTCTTCGCGAACGATCCAGGCAGACATTGGATTGATATCGAAGCCCTGCACATTGCATCCCACGCGGTTTGCTTCGATCAAAGGCGTCCCGCCGCCCATAAAAGGATCCGCTATTTTGAATCCCGAAAAGTCGTTCGCCCCAAAAAAGCTATCTGCCAGTTGCTTATTTCCGAATTCGGAGAGGAGTAAACCGCGAAATAATGTTCCGGGACGACGGGCAAACCATTTATGAACACCGATGATAGGACGATAGTTTTGCTGTATCTGTTTTTCCTTGAGTGCCATTCCGGCAATCAAAGAAACATCGAAATTCTTTTCAATACTCATTGATGCTCTCGCCCTTTTTCTTAGGCTCCTCGACGAGAATGTGGAACACGAGGCGATTGATGCAGTGTATCAAGAAGACTCACGACGGAGCTAGCGCGATCAATCGATACCGTGGTCGCGGGTAATGGTCAGGATTTGAGAGACGATCTCCTCCGGTGAGAGGTTGTCTGTGGCAATGGTGTGATCGGCTGCGGCTTGGTATTTTTGGGTCCGTTCGGTCAGGACTTCCTGGATTTCCTCGACGAAGGTTTTCCCGGCGGTGAGCGCCGGGCGTTGCATGTCATCTGAAATTCGCCGGGTAATCGTCGTGACTGTGGCGGTCAGCCAGAAGATCAGGCCGTTGGGCTTTAACGCTGCCACGTTTTCCGGTCGGAGGATCAGCCCGCCGCCGGTATCGATCACCAGGCGGTCCCGGTCCTTGAGCGCGAGGCACACTTCGGTTTCGAGATTGCGGAAGTGGTCCCACCCGTCGCTCGCGATAATGTCGGGAATCGAGCGTTGCGCCTTTTCAACGAGTTGCGCGTCCGTGGATATGGCCTTCCATCCGAGCCTCGTCGCGAGGCGTTCCGCGACGGTGCTTTTCCCCGTGCCCCGATACCCGATGAGCACCAGGTTCATGGCCCTCACCCTGCCCTCACCCCGACCCTCTCCCGGGGGGAGAGGGAGAACTAGAGGGAGATTTTGAAAAGCGGGACTCCAGGACCTGGCGCATGACGGGGACCGGCGCGGGTTGGCCCGTCCACAACTCGAATTGCGCGACGGCCTGATGCAGGAACATTTCCAGGCCCCGGATTGTGGGGGATCCGGCGTTCCGGGCTTCCTTCAGCAATCGCGTATCCAATGGGTTGTACACGATGTCCATGACCGTCAGGTCGGGATGAAAAAATTGCTGAGGCACGCAAGTCTGATCGACGTGGGGGTCCATCCCTACGGGAGTGCAGTGGATCATGACCTGCGCCTGATCCAGGGCCGGTTCCAGGGTGTCCGCGTTGAGCATGTGGTCTTCAACGTGAAGCGTCGTGCCTTCACGAAGGTTGCGGGCCAGGGTTTGGCGCTCTTCTTCTTCGATCCCCAGGATTGTGAGCCTGCTGATAGAGGTTTCCAGCGCGAGTCCGAACGCAATGGCTCGTGCGGCCCCGCCGGAGCCGATGATGACCACGTGTTTGCCGGCGAGATCGACGCTCGCGTGCCGCAGGGCCAGGAGGGCGCCGGAGGCGTCCGTATTATAGCCGGACAGGGTTTGGTTCTCTTTCACGATGGTATTGACGGCGCCGATGTGCCGGGCCGTGGGCTCGATCGTATCCAGGTGGGCCATGACCGACACTTTGTGGGGGATCGTGACGCTGAACCCTCTCAGGTTGCCCAGGGCGCGGATTCCGTGGAGCGCATAGGGCACGTCTTCAACGGGAAACGCGAGGTACACGTAATTCAGCCCCAAGTGCTGAAACGCGGCATTGTGAATGGCCGGAGACAGCGAGTGCTTCACCGGCTGGCCAAGAACGCCGCACAATTGCGTATCGGCATTGATTTCCATGAAGGTTCCTCTATTGGTCATCCTGGATGCCGCGACTATTAGCAGGTGAGTCAAGTCAATTAGGCGGGACGATACATCCTCTCCATTTGGTGCTGATTGTCTTTGCCTGCAGCCGAGTGCTTGAAGAGCCTTCCGCCGGATCAACAGCTACACGTACCATCCAGAGAGTTGTGCGTAGCAGCGCTCCTCGAAGTCTGGGCTGGCGTTCTCTGGTTTCCACCATCGGGCCAGCGAAACGCGAACCAATGTTTCTGTGTGTAGAACGACCGGTGGCTTGGGTTCTTCTCCCACGTATGAGAGGCCACGCCTCCACACTCCATCTTTATAGTCGTAGTGCTTTCCATCCTCTCTCAATATCAAGTCGCGATCAGGAAGCCAGAAGCCAGTGCTCAGTGAGGGCAGTCCGAGGCGCTTGCAGACATAGCCGTTGTCATGCATGGTGTAGTCGAGGGCACCGTCGAAGATCTGGTCAATCCCTCCCTTCCAAGGAGTCACTCGATTTAGGAGGTGCCTCTTGAGGTTTGGTTGCTCTCGCAAGAACCTGTGACGCGAAACGACAACATCTTCCAGATGAGGTGGGACCAAGTCTTGGCTTGGCTGAAAGTCCATGTCCCAGATTTCTCCGACCTCAAATGGCGAATCATTCTGCCAGGGCTGCCCGTCAGCTGTCAGCAGCCTGATCGATCGGTTGTCATCGGCAAGTCCGCTGATACAGCGGTTTTTACCGTGCATCTTTGTTCGCGCGACAATCAGAACCTTCACGGGCGTATGTGCTCTACCTGAATATCCAGTATCTCTCCCAGTCTCTCAGCGATCAGGGAGCGGTGGCATGCCTCTGGTTGGCCTTCAACGCAGAACAGGGCAACGACCTTCGAGTTGCTGCCGAGTGTAGACCAGAAAGAGGCAAAATCAAATCCATCGAGCACTTCTGACTTATACGCCGCCACGAAATCTGGAGACAGGTGTGTTCGTGCGCGCTTCTCGGTCTGAGTTTCGGCGTCACGCTTTTTCTGAATGTCTCTGATCGCCTGAGTTGGAGCTAGGTCGAGACAGTGGACATAGTGGATGCCCATTTCTGCAAGGGCAATCTGTAGCCTCTTTCCATTCAAGAAGGCATAGCGCCGTCCGCGTAGCCCACGTCGCTGTCGGACATCAACGAAGGTGTCGACTTCAGCAACGCGTAGCGCTGCGATAAACTGCCTTTCGTCAAATCCATAACCGCCGATGGTAACAAGGCTCATGGTGACTCCTGTTGGTACGTCTTCTGTGAGACAAAGTGCTGTCCAAAGAGGTCGCTCTGACCTCCTGTCAGTTCTTGGATGGCCTCGTCTTGTGTAATGTCTCCACCGTCAGGGAGGAGATGCAGAACCTCTATGCCCTCGTCGTGTAGGGCTGCACCGATCAGCTTGGAACGGTGACACTGCCATGGTTTCCCTTCGCTGCATAGGAGGCAGATTCTAAATCCTTGCTCGTAGGCGCGTCGAACTCGTGAGAGGCCCCGGCGAAAGAAATCTTTTGTCTGGCACTTATGGTAGTCGACTTTACCCTTGATATAACAGTCTGGATCAGGAGGGCGGCCACCAAGGTCGTCCCCCATGAACACATATTTCAGCCCGTGTTGAGCTAAGAGGTGCTGGAGCGGTTCTTGCGAAAATTCGGGTTGATGGCGAGAGTACGGAACCGAGCGGACATCAATTAGGATCTGCACATCAGCTTGCCGGAGCTGGGCAAGTAGATCATCGGTTGTACGACTTCCGTAGCCAATGGTGTAGATGCATCCTCTGTTCATCACTGCTCCGACGCTTGTAGTAGGGTTGGGCCTTACAGGAGGGCTTATCTTGATCTGGAAATCCGTATGCTAGGCCCTCATAGGTCGGACCCATCATGCCTGAAAAAACCCTCTCAGACAACCGGGATGATTCCATGAATCGGTGTTCAGCTCATATAGAAGCGCTTGACTTTACGTCATCCCAATCCTCTCCCGGTGGGAGAGGAAGATGTTTGGAGTTCATCGAATGGGGAAGAGCACAAAGGACAAAGGGTGAACCGGGACAAGCAATCAGAATGACCGGCGCGCGCCAGGTCCGCGGCGGTTTGCTGTATCTCAACGTGGCCCTCCCCGAACAGGTCGGAAAACGTATATATGTCCAATCCGGCGCCGAGTGCCAACATGGGGTGTGCCCTGAACGCGACGGTCGGGGTTACGTCCAGAATCGGAGAAGCCGTTCTTGTGAGGATAGGGGCGATGCCGGAAGCCCGGGGATAGCGCGTGATGTTGCCGAAGGGCGCATAGACGCCGAGGCCCAACGTCCAAGGATCGAACGAAGGTGACATCAAATCACCAAGCCTGGCGCTCACGAAGAAACTGCTCGGCGGAGGATTGGCAAAGGTGCCGCCGAAATCACCTTCGATGGCCGGTCCCGAGGATGGCCTGAAATCAATGGATCCGTTGACGAGGAGCGTTCCCACCGTCATTTGCAGGCCCGGCAGATCCGTGATGGCCGCCGGATTGTAATGCACGGCCGACGGGTCATCGGCCTGGGCGGCGAACGCTTCGCCTTGAGCCGTGGCGGCCGCGCTTTGATCAATAATCCTGAACCCTTCGCCGAAGGCCGGCTGAAAAACGCCGCCTGTTGCGACAAAGGCCAAAAAAGCCCGAAGTAGTGGGGCGAACAAGGAAGCGCGGGAATGGTTGCCGTGCGGGATCATGGGAAATAGTGAAGTGTGGTTCGCTTCTGCCTGTTATTGTATCGTTTGGTCTATTATACTTTGCGTCGATGGAAAAGAGAAGACAATATTGTTGGTCGCCGTACGGTGCAGTACAATGCTGATTGGTATCTGAAAGAGCGGTAGCCGGAGTCCAGGCCCGGGAATGCTTTATGCGGCCCCGAGGCCTCTCCGCATTTGTAGCTGCGGCATCTTATGCCGCCGGGAGAGGCCGTTTGGAAGAAAGCGCGATAAGATCGCGCAGCTACAAATACAAGAGAGAACAGAAGGCGCCATAGACCTGTCTCGACCCTGAGAGGGATGGCGACGTTACAGACGATGATCGTCAAAAAATTACTGCACACACGCATGCGCGTGAGTGACATGGATGCCACCATCGCGTTCTACAGAGACGTGTTGGGGTTGGAAGTGCTGGAACGCAAGGTCTCGCCGCGCGGGTCGCATTTGGCCTTTCTGGCGGTTCCCAATAGCGAGGCACTCATTGAATTGTGCAGTTTTCCGGCAAGCGGTCCCGTCAAGGTGCAGGAGGACCTGGTCCATCTCGCCTTTGAGGTGGATGACCTTGACCGGACCATGGATCAGTTGAAGGCCAAGCACGTGCCCATCACGGACGGTCCGACTCGCACGTCGTCGGGGAGCCGGTTTCTTTTCATCGATGCCCCGGATGGCTATGAAGTGGAGTTGATCGAACGACCACCGGGCACGGCGATCGTGTAACGGACTTCACCCGTGACCCAACCCGTTTCTCCTGAGCGTAGCGAAGCGAAGCGTAGCGAAGTCGAAGGGCTCGAATCGACCTTGGCGCACCTGCCCAACCAGCCTGGCGTCTACCTGCTGAAAGGCAAGGGCGGCGAAATCCTCTACATCGGAAAAGCCCGGGTGTTGGCGGACCGGGTCCGTTCGTATTTTCAGAAAGGGCACGACCCGACTCCCAAGACGCGCGTGTTGGCGTCCCTGGTTCGGGACATCGAAACGATCGTCACGCGCTCCGAATTGGAAGCCCTGTTACTCGAAAGCAACCTGGTCAAACGTCATCGCCCCCGGTTCAACGTGGTGCTGCGCGATGATAAGCATTACCCGTTTCTTCGCCTGCCGGTGAAGGACAATTTCCCGCGTCTCTCGATTGTGCGTCGCGTGAAGAACGACGGGGCTCTGTATTTTGGCCCGTACGTGCCCGCGGGCGCGCTTCGGGAGACGCTGAAGGTCATCAAGAAGGTGTTCCCGCTGGCTACGTGCAAGATCGACATCGATGGGACGGCCGAGCGCGCGTGTCTGGAGTTTGAAATCAAACGCTGCATGGCGCCCTGTACCGGCAATCAGTCGCAGGAAGACTACCATCGCATTGTCGAACAGGTTCGCTGTTTTCTGGAGGGGCGGGACAAGGAATTGCTGGACGGGTTGCGCAAGGAGATGGAAGCGGCCGCCGATTGCGAAGAATTTGAGGAAGCGGCCCGGCTGCGGGACCGGATGGCCAGCATGACCAGGACGTTGGAAAAACAGCGCGTGGCGCAAATCGGGTCCATGGACCAGGATATTTTCGGCCTGGCCAGGATGGGACCGGCGGCGGATCTGCAACTGTTGTTTGTGCGCGGCGGGTTGTTGATCGGCCGCAAGGATTTTTTCTGGACGGATGCGAAAGAGGCTTCGGATGAGGAGTTGATCCGGTCGGCCATTGAGCAGTTTTACAACAAGGACACCCTGCCACCCAAGGAACTGTTGGTGTCCGAATCGCTGTCCGACCGGGAATTGCTGCAACGCTGGCTGAGTCGAAAGAAAGGCCGGCGGGTGCGGATCTTGACTCCCGAGCGGGGGGCAAAACGTCAACTCCTCGAATTAGCCGAAGAAAACGCCGCCGCGGCCATTGGGGAGCATTTGCGCAATACCGCGGTGGAGCACAGGGAGGCCGAGGAGTTGCAGCGGCTGCTCGGGTTGCCGAAGACGCCGGGTCGGGTGGAAGGGTTTGACATTTCCAACACCATGGGCACCCATTCCGTGGCCTCGATGGTGGTCTGGGAAGACGGCAAAATGAAGAAAGCGGATTACCGGAGGTTTCGTATCAGGACCGTCGAGGGGGCGAACGACTTTGCGAGCATGGAAGAAGTCGTGACGCGCCGGTACGGCGGGACCCTCGGCACCAAAGCCAATACGATGCTGCCGCTTCCCGATCTCATCCTGATCGATGGAGGCCCCGGACAGTTGGGAGCCGCGGTGGACGCGTTGCGCGTCCTTGGTCTCGGCCACCTGCCCGTCGTCGGATTAGCCAAAGCCAAAGGCGAGAAGGACGAGCGGATCTATGCCCCCGGTCATCG